>JAUVDE010000078.1 GCA_030595485.1 Draconibacterium sp. | reverse complement strand
AGTTCAGCTTGTTTTTGTTGAACTTGCTGAGAAGCAGTTTGCTGGTAGTTTTGAATACGCTGCTGAACATCTTGAATTTCAGCTATTTTTGCGTTCTTTTTAATTTCTGAAGCATCAGTTCCTAAAGCCTCAAACTCAGCTAATTTACCTTGGTAATCTTTCTGCATTTCGCCTAAAATCTCTTCTAATTCCGTTTGGAATGTATTGAATGCAGTTTCGGCAACAGTTCTTTCAGGCATTACCTGAACCAAAGCTTGCAGGTCGATATGACCGAATTTCAGCGTTTGTGCGTTAGCAGCTGCTATTGTTGTTACTGTAAAAACAAGAACAACCATTAGTTTCATTAAATTTCTCATAATCAATGTGGTCTTTAATTTTTGCATGCAAATATAGTATTTAATACCAATTATGAAATAAAATGATGGCCCGATTTTGGTCCCTCTTTCATTATTTCAATTCAAGTATTAACTATTGCATAATTTCTATTTATAATTCTAAGTAATAGTACAAATAACTGCTTATTTATACCCTAATTTTTGTAGTACCTGATCGCTAAGATCATATCGTGGATTGGTGTAAAATAAAGTTGTTCCACCCGCTTTATCAAATATTACCGCATAACTTCCGTCGGTAGAAATTTCTTGTACAGCATTAAAAATATCATCTTGAATCGGCTTAACCAATCCCTGACGTTTTTTAAACAAATCGCCGCTTGGCCCAAAATATTTACGCTGTAGTTTTTTGTATTCTTTCTCTTTTGTAATAATTACATCTTCGCGTTTGCGCTTCATATCTTCCGAAAGCAATACACTTTCTGCCTGAAAATCCTGATACATCTGCTCAATTTCGGCATGCATCGATTCAAGCTCTTTCTGATACTGAGATGACAATTGATTTAATTGCTCTTGTGCAGCTGTGTACGATGGAATATTTTCCATAATATATTCCGAATCGATAAACCCATATTTCTGTGCATTAGACACAAGGGCTATTGAGAATATTACTGCAAGTGTTAAAAGTATTTTTTTCATGGCAACTTCTTTTTTTAGTTAAACTGATTTTTGTCTATCATATTTTATGCCAAAAGTATTTTTGCTAAAATTGTTGACCGATTACGAAGTGGAACTGGCTTCCTGAATAGTCTGGTCCTCTACCTGGTACTTCATCAAATCCATATCCCCAGTCGATACCCATTAAACCAAACATTGGCAAGAATATACGTACGCCAACACCAGCCGAACGATGTAACTTAAACGGTGTATAGTTCTGGAAGGTTATTCCTGCATTACCAGCCTCTAAGAAAGCCAATGCATAAATAGTTGCACTAGGTTTTAAGGTAATTGGGAAACGAACCTCAGTCGTAAATTTAGTGTACATATTCGAACCGTTTTGCGGACTTAAAGCGTAGTCTTTATAACCACGTAATGCCACATAATCGGTACCATACATATTATATCCCGACATACCCGATCCACCAACAATAAACCCTTCGAATGGCGATTTCAAGTTTTCGTTGTAATAACCTAAGAATCCCAACTCGAATGCTGTTTTAAGTACCAAAGTATGATCGCCTGTCGGATTGCTAAGTGGACTAAACAACTGTCCCTTAAATAACCACTTGTGATATTCAATCCATTTATATTTTTCGCTATTTGGCAAATTCGGGTCAGAGTAGTCTTTGTCGCTAAACCACGAATAAGGAGGTGTAACTTTCACCGCTAACGAAAGGTTTGAACCTCTACGCGAATAAAGTGGATTATCAACTGAACTACGTCCAACTACCGTTTTAAAACTTAAGTTATCAAAAGTTCCGTTTACCTGACCATTTTCATCAGCAAGGAAGTAGAAGTAACTACCCATATTTTGCAGATTGTAATGCTCTAACGAAGCTTCATGATAAACAGTAAAATAATCATCAGGCCACGATAAACGATATCCATAACCTAAAGCTAATGCTGTTGTTTCCCAAATCTGGTCGTCTTTATTATTATCACCTTCCGAATCGTAATTATACTGGTATTGCGGAGCACCATATCCACCATAACCGCCATAACCATAAGCCGAGTCATAACCGTATTGAGAACCGCCATAACCACCATAACTGCTTCCATAAGGCGAATAACCACTATCTCCATAACCCGATTGGTAATACTTATTGGCACTGTAGTTAATTCGTGAATGCGATAATGAAATAGAGAATGAATTGGGTTTTTTACCTCCTAACCAAGGTTCAATAAACGATAAACTTACCGTACGGTAATATTTACCACTGGTTTGGTAACGTAAACTCAAAGTTTGTCCATCACCTGTAGGAAGTGGTTTCCAAGCTTCTTTATTAAATATATTTCGAACCGAGAAATTAGCAAATTTTAAACCTACCGAGCCCACAAACATACCAGCTCCCCATCCACCGGAAAGCTCAATCTGGTCGTTTGCCTTTTCCTGTAGTTGATACTCAATATCCACAGTTCCATCTTCAGGATTCGGCTGAACATCAGGATTAATTGCTTCCGGGTCGAAGTGTCCCAGCTGCGCTAATTCCCTGTACGAACGCATCAACAAATCTTTACTAAATAAATCGCCCGGGTAAGTACGTAATTCACGTCGGGCAACATGTTCGTGGGTTTTGGTATTTCCTACAATACGCACTTCGTTAATGGTAGCTTGCTTCCCTTCGAAAATACGCATTTCGTAATTAATTGTATCTTTATTTACCTTTACCTCAACAGGCTCAAGGTTAAAGAATAAATATCCTTTATTCAGGTAAAGGTTATTCATCCCTTCATCATTATCAAACAAGCGTTTATCCAGAATTTTCTGATTAAACACATCACCCTTTTTAATTCCTAAAGCCTGACTCAGAATATTGGATGGGTAAACAGTATTTCCAATCCACCGAATATCTCCAAAGTAGTATTTATCTCCTTCTTCAACTCCAAGGTCAATATTTACTCTGGATTTCTTTTTTCGCCCAACCTCAACCTGATACACCGAATCTTTTATAATTCTCGCATCTCGATATCCCACTTCGTTATACTTATCAACAATAAATCCTTTATCGTTTTTGTATTCCTCTTCTAAAAACTTTTTGGTTTTAAAGATATTACGTATTGCTTTTTCGTTGGTCTTTTTCATGGCCCTTTCGAGCGTAATATCTTTTATGGCAACGTTTCCTTCAATATCAACTAGGTTTACCTTAACCTTTTCTTTCTTATCGACATTAATATCCAGAATAACGCTGTTATTTTGCGTCGTATCGTCACGCTGAACAATGGTTACTTCGGTATTTAAGAAACCTTTTCCATGAAATATTCCCTTAATGGTTCGCTCGGCACTATTCACCTGATGATCGGTAATTTGACTACCTCGCAGTAGTAAAACCTTTTCGGTAATATCATCTTTTTCCGATTTCGAAATACCATAAAAATTTACATCAGCTAAACGTGGTCGTTCCTGCAATAGGATATCAATCCAAATTTTATCGCCAATAACTTTTGTTGCCTTAATCTCAACATCCGAAAATAATCCTTGCTGCCACAATTTTCTAATTGCGGTAGTAATTTCATCGCCCGGCACCATTATTTCATCGCCAACTTTAATACCGGAAAGCTGAATCAAAACAGTTTTATCCAAATATTTAATCCCCGATATTTGCACATCGGCAACCGTATATTTCCTTGCGCTGGAATAGTAAATTGAAAAGTTTGTACTATCAGCATCTTGTGCAAAAAGCTGCGGTACAAACACAATAAAAAGGAATAATAGGGTTACTATAGATTTTTTAATCCTACTCATAAAATTAGCTCGTTAACTGTTCACTTGTTTTTCCAAATCTTCTCTCTCTGTTCTGGTAATCAAAAATTGCTTCAAAAAGGTCATCCTTTCTAAAATCGGGCCATAATTTTCCAGTAAAATATAGCTCAGAATAGGCTATTTGCCACAATAAAAAATTGCTAATCCGACTTTCACCACTGGTTCTAATCAGCAGCTCAGGATCCGGCACATTAGCAGTCGCCAAATATTTATTGAACAGTTTATTATTTATTTCTTCTACTTCTATTTTTTTGGCAACCGTGTCGTCAACCAGTTTTTTAACTGCATTAACAATATCCCATTGCCCACTATAACTTAAGGCCAAAATCAAGTTTAACCCAGTGTTATCATTTAAATGTTCGATACACGCATTCAGTTTTTCCCGAACTTTTTCGGGCATAGCTTCTACATCTCCAATAGCACTCAGTCGAACATTGTTTTTCATGAGTGATTCGGTTTCAGCTTCAATGGCATAAACTAGTAAACCCATCAATGCTTCGACTTCCTCTTTGGGGCGATCCCAATTTTCAGTAGAAAAAGCATACAAAGTAAGATGTTTCACTCCTATTTCGCCAGCACCTTCCACAACTGAACGAACCGACTCGACACCATGTTCATGTCCCATCACCCGCGGCTTGCCATGTTTTGCAGCCCAGCGTCCGTTGCCATCCATAATTATGGCAACATGCTCCGGAATATTATTTTTATTTATTCTGTTTCTGAACAATTCCATTACCAATTTTTACTGTCGTAGGCAGGACACGCTTTTTTGCCTATGTATATTTTGTAAGTAAGATGAACTCCCAAATAGCCACCCCAGTCGTTGTTATGATTTCCATCGTTATATGAAATCAATTCTCCGGTTCCGGTTTCGTATGCCAAAGGATCGTCTAAGTCATCTACTTTATCACTCATATATTTCCTCATCTGGTACTCAACACCAATTCCCAATCTTTCACCCAGCGTATATTTTAATCCAATTCCAAAAGGAATGGTAGGAACCGCAACATTCTCGACACTTCCGTTATCCACAACATTCCCGAGAGCATCATAAACCAACTCTGGATGCTTGGGATTAAAAGCCGCAATTTCCAATGGTCTGAAATTGTATTGAAAATATGCCATTCCCAATCCTATTGTTACATATGGACTGAATCTCATTTTTTTCGACCCCAATATGTAACGCAGGTAATTTATCTCTGCCTGTACCGAAAAGTCCTCCACATTTTTATCATAAATCCAGGGAGTATTCTCAACCAAACCGTCGTTGGCAAACTTTCCATGTAAAAACATGGCTCTAACTCCTATTCTGGTATTTATATTATACCGGAAATAAGCTCCATAATTTAAATTGAACGTTTGAAAAGGAGCACTTTTATCCATGTCGCCCCAAAGCGCCGATGAACCACCCCAAATTCCAATGTCAGCTGTTTTTTGTGCATACCCTGAAACAGTAATCAAAACTGTTACAAACACCAATAGTATTTTTTTCATCTTGGTATTCAAATTCGTTTATTTAACTTTAGTTTCAGGCATGTTATTTTTATCATTTTATTCAATTCGCTACGCTGCGGAACAAAACTAACTTTTTTACCTCTTTTCTTTAGTGAAAAAACACTAAAAAAGCATAAGGAAAAGAAAGCTAACACTTCTTCGTAACCAACTGAATATCAATGAACTTAATCGTATATTTGCTTCACAACTTCTGCTTTCAAAAGCTACAAAAGTAATATAATTCTAAAAATAACATACCCCTTTGTTATTATAAAACCGAAACAAAGATTAAAAATTGTTAAGCAGGTCAATGAAATTCAGTTCCGGCGGTCGATTCCCCACATTAATTTGGTTCGAAGGGTGTTAAAAAATGGCTGTTCAGGAAGCTGTAAAGTCTTCAATTTAAAACCAGCTTTTTTAACTTTTAAGACCGTTGAAAATTCAACCGGTGTTGAGCGTGAATCGAGTGAAGTTAAAAAGTGTGTTCCGCGGCCTTCAACTTTTAATTTTATTTCTGAATTATCGGGAACCACAATTGGACGAATAGTTAGATTATGTGGAGCCAAGGGAGTGATTACAAAATTCTCGGAATTCGGCGTTAAAATAGGACCACCAACACTTAAGGAATAAGCAGTAGAACCAGTGGGTGTTGCAATAATTAATCCATCGGCCCAATAATTATTTAAAAGCTCGCCATTTATGTACGCTTTAATACTGAGCATCGATGAGTTATCGGTTTTTAAAACCGTCATTTCATTTAAAGCAAAGTTGAAATCAAGATTTTCGCGATCGGAGAAATTAACTTCCAGCATTGAACGTTCAACTACTTTATATTTATGATTAAAAATATCGTTTAAGGCTTGTTTAACCTGGTCTTTTGAGATATCAGCCAAAAAACCTAAACGCCCCCCATTTACCCCAATTACAGGAATACTAAAGTTTCTAATATTTAAAACCGATTGCAGGAAAGTACCATCACCTCCAACACTAAAAACCAACTCATTACTGTTGTCAAAATCAGAATAAGAATGAAAAAATGATGAATAATAAGTGGTGGTATTTAAATCTTCAACCAAATGATTATAAAAAGGTTTATAAAGTTGAACTTCAACATTATTCTCTTTCAGAAAACCGAAAAATTCCTGTAAAACCGGAACAAATTCATCGGAAACGATTGTACCAAAAACTGCAACCTTCATTTAAATGTGCTTAAATATTCATGAATTTCATAAACTGGTCATACCTATCCTGGTACAAATCGGTCAACATCGAACGGTCCTGATAAACGGCCTTAACCTTATAGTCGTAGCGCATTAAAGCCTGCACCACTCCCGATAATTCTTCTGAATCTAGTTTTAAGATTACATCCATATTATTCACCCCCGGTTTACGGTCGATAAAGAAACTCAAAATTTTAACATCGTTACTCTCCACTATCTGACTAATTTGAGTAATGGAATAATCGTTTACATTCATTTCTAAAACCAAAACACCCCCCATTTCCTGTAATGAAAACAGATTGGCAAAACGCCTCGCCAAATCGTATAATGTAATTGCACCCAAATAATAGTGGTCGCCATCGAGAACCGGCAAAACACTTATTTTAAGCTTGTACATCACAATCGCCACTTCAAAAATATGTTGGTCTTTATGGGCATGTGTTGTATCGAGCTTTTCATTGGCCTTTGAAATAGGCTCATCTATAAGGTTTAAGTCATAAATTAACTTGTCGGAAACCAAACCCACATATTTCGAATCGTCAACAACCGGAATATGCGACACACGAAAATCATCCATGTGGCTCAATGCCTTTTTCCCATCTCGCCAGCTATTAACCGAGGGAATTAAATCTGATATTAATTTTTCTGCAAGCAAAACTTTTTGTTTAACGTTTTCGTTCAGCCTGAAAATTGTAACTTGCGTTTTTAAATTTTTACAAGTATGACCAGACTTAGTGTAAATATAAATAAAATTGCAACACTGCGAAACTCGCGCGGTGGCAAAATGCCAAGTGTGAAAGAGGCAGCTATTAAATGTCAGGAATTTGGCGCACAAGGAATCACGATTCACCCGCGCCCCGATGAACGCCACATTACGCGCAAAGATGTGTACGAGCTAAAGCCTTTAATTAGAACTGAATACAACATTGAAGGTTACCCAAGTGAAGATTTTTTGAAAATGGTAATTGAAGTGCAAGCCGATCAGGTTACACTAGTTCCCGACTCGAACGACCAATTAACCAGCGACCATGGCTGGGATACATGGAAACACATGGGCTTTTTAACAGATGTGATTGCCCGATTAAGGGAGAATGGAATTCGTTCATCTATTTTTGTAGACCCGAATAAAAAGGCTGTGGAAGGTGCCGCCGAAATAGGATGCGACCGAATTGAGTTATACACCGAGCCTTATGCAACACTTTATCCGATTGACAGAAACAAGGCAATTGAGCCTTTTGTAGCAGCAGCCAACTTTGCAGCTCAACTTGGAATTGATGTAAATGCCGGTCACGATTTAAGTTTAGAAAACCTAAACTTTATGTACCACCGAATTTCTAATCTGAAGGAAGTTTCGATTGGACATGCCTTAATTGCCGATGCACTTTATTTGGGCATGGAAAGCACCATTCAAAAATATCTTGCTTGTTTGAAATAGGAAAAAGCTAGAAGTTAGAAGACAGAAGTTGGAAGATCCTGACACAATACTTTAAGAAGCGTCATTCCGAACTCGTTTCGGAATCTAAGCATGAAGAAATTATGAGATGCTGATCCGTCAGCTGACGGACAGCATGACGTCCTGAGAATTACTAATTGCCAGACGAATAAAAATGAAACTATTTTATCGAAAAGATGGGCAAGGAACGCCGATTGTAATTATCCATGGTTTGTACGGTTCATCCGACAATTGGATAAACATTGGTAAACGTTTGGCAGAAAAACACACGGTTTACATGCTCGACCAACGTAATCATGGTCGTTCTCCATTCTCCGATTCGCACACCTACAACGATTTACGAAACGATTTGGAAGTGTTTTTCGAACAACACCAAATTAACAAAGCCATATTATTAGGGCACAGTATGGGTGGAAAAGTTGCCATGTGGTTTGCAGCAGATTTCCCTGAAAAGATTGAGAAGTTGGTTATTGCCGACATTGCTCCTAAAGACTACATGCTTTTAAAAGAAGACAGCCAGTTTTACTTACACCAAAATATTCTGCTGGCCATGCAGGAAATTGATTTCACTCAAATAAAATCTCGCAACGATGTTGATGATTTTATGGCCGAGAAAATTGATGACTCAAGAATTAGGCAATTCTTGTTAAAAAATGTTGCTAAAGACAAAGAAACCAAGCTTTACAAATGGCGTATAAATGCTGAGGTTTTGTACGACCATTTAGATGAAATAGTAAGTGGAGTAAACCACAATTGGCTCGACGACCGCACTCCAATTACTTCATACCCCGTTATTTTTATTCGTGGAATGCTATCGAAATACATTTTACCCGAGGATGAAATTTTAATAAAGAAGATTTATCCTGATGCTAAAATAGTTAACATTCCGGAAGCCGGCCACTGGCTACATGCCGAACAACCACAAAAATTTATGGAAGCGGTGATGTTGTGTTGTTAAAGAAAGTTAGAAGTTGGAAGTTAGGAGTTAGAATTCTTAGTTCAAATAAGATTCGCTTTTAAACAAAATTGAAAAAAGAAAAGGATGCCATCTGTATTTATTCAAAATATACAGATGGCATCCTTACTCCTGTTTTCCGAGTGAATTTTCACTCAAAATCATAAATGCCTATATATCAGCAACTATGCTTTCGATATTTTGATTTTTCGGGTGTCCCACCGTATATTTAGGGATGTTTGTTCGCAAAAAGAAAAATAATAGTGGAAGTACTAGCATCCAAATTATACAAAAGCAGAAAGGAAAGTATAAAGTTGTAAAAACGCTCGGTTCTTCTTTTGATGAGAAAGAGATTGAAAAAATATACCGGCAAGCACAAGAAGCTATTCCAAAGTTATTCGACCAACTTACCCTTTTTCAGGAAAGAGTTCCACAGCTAAATTTAAGCGAGTTGAATAATGATAGCATCCGTATAATAGGGCCAGAGTTGATATTTGGTAAAATTTTCAATTACGTCGGTTTTAATAAAATCCAAAATGGATTGTTTAAAGATTTGGTTGTTTCACGAATAACGCATCCGGGGAGTAAATTGCAACTTTCCCAATATTTGCAGGAAAACGACAATAAATTTATTTCTGCAGATGCGATTTATTATTTTCTTGACAAGTTAAATGCAAAATACAAAACCCAGATTGAAGAAATCTCCTTTGCATACACCAATAAGCTGTTAGATGGAAAGATTGGAGTTGTTTTTTATGACATGACTACTATCTATTTTGAAAGCAGCCAGCCTGATGAACTTAGGATACCTGGTTTTTCGAAAGACGGGAGACATCAAAATCCACAGATATTCTTAGGCCTTCTGGTAGGAAAGAACGGCTACCCAATTGGTTACGATATTTTTGAAGGGAATACTTATGAGGGACACACCTTAATTCCGATTTTAGAGCGATTCCAAGCCCGGTTTAAACTCGACAAGCCCATTGTTGTTGCAGATGCAGGATTGTTGTCAAAAGACAACCTTAAAGCACTAAAGGAAAAAGGGTACACATTTATTCTTGGAGCACGAATAAAAAACGAAAGCAAAATAATGGTTCAAAGAATAAGGCAAATTGAACTTACCGATGGACAAAATACAGCAATAAAAAAAGAAGATGGGACAACACTTTTTATCAGTTACTCTAAAAAGCGTGCTAAAAAAGATTTGTCAAACCGTGAGCGCGGGTTAAAACGGTTGGAAAAGAACCTAGGTGCCGGGCTGCTCACCAAAAGCAATATTAATAACAGGGGCTACAACAAATACCTCAGTATGCAAGGGGAACTCAAAATAGCAATTAATTATGAAAAGTTTGAAGCCGACAGCAAATGGGATGGATTAAAGGGATACATTACAAATACCAATTTATCTGGCAATGAAGTTATTGACAGGTATAATAATCTCTGGAAAATTGAAAAAGCTTTCCGAATATCAAAAAC
>JAUVDE010000411.1 GCA_030595485.1 Draconibacterium sp. | reverse complement strand
AAAAGGATTTGGCGATAATGAAATCTCAACATCACCTAATTTCAATAAACGATGGGCTTCTGACCACGCATCCACATGACGAACCGAAATCCAGATATGACCATCTTCTGTAACCGATAAAAGTGCTCCGGTTTTACCATTACCAAGAGGCATCGCATCAGAGGCAATTTTGCTTTTTTCTGTCCAGCTAACATTGTACTTGTCGATTTGCGAATTTTGAGGTTCACTTGTGCAACTGCTTAAGTAGGATTGGACTAGAAACAGTAGAATTATGAATTTTAAATTTGGATACATTTTTATTGTTTAATTATCGTTTACACTTCTTCCTTCTTTTTTATATTTCTCTAATAAAGCTTTTAATTCCTTTACTATTTCCGGATTTTGCTCCCATAGATTATTGGCCTCTTTCGCATCGGTTTCCAAATTGAAAAGTTGCCCTTCAGGTTCGTCTTTTGCCTTTTTTACCGATTGTGCATGTGTCCAGCCGCCATTTCCTTTTTGTGGAATCATTTTCCATTTGCCTTTACGAATGGCAAACGAACCATTTACCGAATGATGCACTGTGGCTTGACGTATCACTTCTTTTTTAGCATCAATACCTACCTTTTCACCTAAAAACAAGGGTAATAAATTGTAACTGTCTTCAGCTGAATTTTGAGGTAATTCGTAATTCACGACCGATGCCAGAGTTGCCATAATATCGATGGCACAAATGGATTCATTTGAAACTTTATTCGCAGGAAATTTTCCCGGCCATTTTACAATAAAAGGAACACGGTGACCTCCTTCGTAAATATCTCCTTTCATTCCTCTTAAAGGAGCATTAGGATTATGCCCAAACATGGATTTTACCGATCCGGGTACTTGAAAATCTGCCCCGTGAATGTATGGGTCGCCTGCACGAGCTGGCGAACCATTGTCGGAAGTGAAAATGACAATAGTATTTTCTTCCAAACCATTTCTTTTTAGAGCCTTTAGAATTTCACCAGTGGTATAATCGGTTTGGTGAACCAAATCTCCATAGGGTCCGGCATCGCTTTTTCCAATAAATTCTTTAGCCGGAACAATGGGTGTATGAGGCGAGGTGGTCGTTACTTGTAAAAAGAAGGGTTGTTTTCCTTTTTTGTAATTATCGATGTATGCAACCGCTTTTTCTGTTAGTGTTGGAAGAATGTCTTCCAGTTTCCATCCCGGTAGCATCAAGCCCTTATTACCATACATATTATTTGGTTTTGGAATGGATGGATTCCCCAATAAATGGTTGTTTTCCATAAATAAATACGGTGGAAAGTTGGGAACATCCAAACCAAAATGATAGTCGAAACCTGCTGTAAGTGGACCTCCGCTAATCGGCTTCGAATGATCAATTACAGAGATGTCAAATTTTCTGTCCCACAAAGCCGGTAATTTTTCCCCATTTTTTGTTGCCCATTGCATTCCCAAATGCCATTTCCCAACCAGCGCTGTTGAATAGCCTTTTTCTTTTAGCATTTTGGGAATGGTTAAACGTTCGGGTTCAATCAGTGGTTTACTGTAAGGTCCCAATACTCCGCTTTTCAAATAAGTGCGCCAGGCATATCGCCCGGTTAGAATTGAATAACGGGTAGGAGTGCAGACACTTGCAGGTGAATGAGCATCAGTAAAACGAATTCCTTCAGCTGCCAATTGGTCAATGTTTGGAGTAGGTATTTTTGATTCGGGCACATAACATTGTGGGTCTCCGTAGCCCATATCGTCAACAAGAATTAGAACTATATTTGGTAGCGGTTCTTCATTTTGTTTACTGCACTGCACCATAATCAGGGAGGTAAACACTACTATTAATAATGATTTGAATTTCGTCATCCTATTTGTTTTATTTAATCTTTAAAGGTAATACCTTCACTTGTTTTACTTGAAATCTCACCGCGATAAACGCGTGCTTTTATTGTTAACTCCGAATTGACAGAAAAAGATTCACTATAACGGTTGGAATTTTTTGTGGGTTCAGAACCATCCAAGGTGTAGTAAATCTCAGAATTGGGAACAGTCGATTTTAATTGAATAATTGTATTGTCGTTAAATGTAATTGAATCGCTTAATCCAATTACAGGAAGTATATAATATTGAATATCCATCTCGTCCATTCTATTGTAATGAGCTTCCATTCTAGAACTAAAATCAGCATAGTTTTTAGCATTTTTAGCTGTCCATCCAGTTTCTGCCAATGCCAACATACGTGGGAAAACCTGGTATTGCAATCGTTTAAAGTTTGCTATTTTTTCACTCCAAATATTTGCCTGAACACCTAGGACAAACTTGGCTTGCTCTTCGGAGAAATCGGCAGGAACGGGTTCGTTCTCATATACTTTTTTCAGCGGAGTTACCTCATTCATAAAATCGAAATAGTATTCAAAATCCGGAGTCATTACAATGTTGTTGCCATTATCTGCTGCAATGTTACGAAGTTTGGGTGCCCAGTTTCTCCACCACATCATGGTTGCATCCTTACTTAATCCACCCTGAGCAATTTCGTCCCAGCCCATTAATTTTTTTCCTTTGGAATGAAGGAACTTTTCAATACGCTGGTTAAAGTGCGTTTGCAATTCGTGCTCATCTTTTAAATGATTGTGTTTTATCACAGCCTGGCATTTTTCACATTCTGTCCACGATTTAATATTCACCTCGTCGCCACCAATATGTATGTAGTCGCCGGGAAAAAGTTCGGCTACTTCAGAAAGAATATCTTGAACAAATTCGTAAGTTTCGTCTTGTCCTAAACATGCCGGAACAGAAAATAATTCACCCCAACCTGCTTCTCCGGTACACGATAAATAAGGGTAATTATCGATGGCAGCTTTAAAATGGCCCGGCATATCAATTTCCGGAACTACCGTAATGCAGCGATCGTCGGCATATTTAACAATCTCTTTTATTTGTTCTTGTGTGAAAAAACCACCATACATTTTTTGTCCATCAATGTTATGGTAGTGTTGCGGGTCGATAGCAAATGAAGGATCTGTTTTTGCAAGTTCTTTACACTGGATGTCGTTTTTACTTTCAACTCTCCACGCACCTTTCTCTGTTAGCAACGGATACTTTTTTATTTCAATACGCCATCCCTGATCGTCGGTGAGGTGCATGTGGTAGGTATTTAATTTGTAAAGTGCCATATAATCGAGAAAAGTTTTTACCTCGTCAATGGAAAAAAAGTGGCGGCTAAAATCCATGTGCATCCCGCGCCATTTAAAACGTGGTTGGTCTTCAATTGAAACGCAGGGAACATACCACTTGGTATTTTTAGCTTCAC
>JAUVDE010000439.1 GCA_030595485.1 Draconibacterium sp. | reverse complement strand
AATTACATCTGGTCCGGCATCAATTACTTGTTGAATTAATGCCTCTTTCCCACGGAAGTCAGGAATTAACACTTCAATTTTAGTTTCAGGATTAACACGTTTTACTTCACGAATGGTTTCGGCCCAAATTCCAGCTCCCTGGTCTTCCATGTCGTCACGGTCAACCGAAGTAATAACACAATGTTTCACTTCCATAATCCGCACCGATTCAGCCAATTTTTTAGGTTCATCTAAATCTGCAGCTAATGGAACTCCATTTGGCACAGCACAAAATTTACATTTACGTGTGCAAATGTTGCCTAATATCATAAAAGTTGCCGTTCCACGATTCCAACATTCACCAATATTTGGGCAATTGCCACTGGTGCAAATGGTGTGCAAACCGTGTTTGTCAACCAAATTCTTAAGCTTCGAGTAACTTTCGCCTTTGGGCATTTTCATCTTCATCCACTTCGGCAAGCGTTCCCTGCCTTTCAACTCATGTGCCATAATCAGACTGTTTTGAAAAATTCAGTGCAAAAATAATATTTAAACCCGGATTATATATTAGAAGATTGTGATGAGAGCTACAGGTGCGATAAAAGATGAGATTTTGAAACGAAAGCATAGCACTGCTATAGTGAGGCTTTAAAAGCTAGCGAAGTGTCATGTTTTGAAGCAATTGTAGATCGGAATAGATTTTCTAATACATAAAACGGGTTAAAAATAATGTAAAGCAGATAAACTCTTTAATGCTAAAAATGTTCTAAAAAAAACATTCAGTTGAATAACTGTGTTATTTTTGTACAACTTACAATAGTATATGAGACGAGCAGGAACAAGTAATAATTACAATCATATTAGATATTTCATAGTTATACTCCTTCTGATTTTTGGCGTAAACAACGGTTTTGCTCAAAAAAAACGATCGGAATTACAAACCAAATCGAGTTTGGCTATTAAGTACTACAATGCCAAAGACTACGAAAAAGCAATGCCTTTGCTGAAGGAGGTGCATAAACTTTCAAGGAACAGCACTTATTTCAGGTATTACATTAACAGCTTGGTGGAGCTAAAAAGATTCGATGAGGCTGAAACGATGATTCAGGGTGAAATAAAGAAACAGAAAACACCTCGTCCGGAGTATTATGTGCATTGGGGGAGAGTTTTAAAAGTTCAGAAACGAAACGAAGAGGCAGAGGCAAAATTTAAGGAAGCCATTGATAAGATACCGGCCAATAAAGGAAGTTATTTAATTACAGCCAATGCTTTTTTAACCTGGGGCGAGTACGAGTATTCGAAACAAACCTATCAGAAAGGACGTGAAACCCTGAAGGGAGAGGAGTTTAATTATGAGTTAGCGCGTGCGTATTTGTATTTGCGCGACTACGACAATATGGTGGAGGAATACATGAATCTGCTGAGACAAGACGAAAAGCATTTGTCGCGTGTTCAAAGTAGTTTGTCGTCGGCTATGCGTTTAGATATAGATAATGGTTTACGCGATAAATTCAGGGGGCAAGTGCTGAGGAGAATTCAGGCTGAGCCGCAGGTAATAGGGTACAATCGCTTATTAATTTGGTTTTTTCTTCAGGAGAAAAAGTTTTCGAGTGCTTTGCGTCAGTCTATCGCTTTAGACAAAAGAACAGGTGTGGAAGCCGGGCAAATTGCACAACTCGGAAATATGGCCTTGGCAAACAAAGAATATACTGAAGCTCAAAAAGCTTATGGCTATTTAATGGCTCAGGGTACAGATAGTCCCTTTTACAGGCAAGCTTATTCGCGCAATATTCATGCTTCGTATTTGCAATATATAAACGAGTTTTCGGATGATGAGGCGAAAGGGAAAACACTTTCTGAAGAATTTGAAGCCGGTTTGGCATATTTGAAAATTGGTGTGGCAACTTTGTATTTGGTTAGGGAATATGCGCACCTCGAGGCGTTCTATTTAAACAATACCGAAAAGGCCTTGGCTATTTTAAAGGAGGGACTAAAAGTTCCTCAGCTAAAACCTGAACAGATTGGTGTTTTAAAAACGGAGAAAGCCGATATTTATGTTTATGCCGACGACCCGTGGGAAGCCATGTTGATTTATTCGCAGGTGATTGATGCTAATAAAAAGAATACTTTAGGTGATGAAGTGAAACTAAAAAAAGCCAGATTGGGCTATTATATGGGGAATTTTAGTTGGGCAAAGGCGCAGTTAGATGTATTAAAAGCAAGTACTTCGAAATTGACTGCCAACGATGCCATGGAACTTTCGATGATGATTGGCAACAATCTGAATTTGGATACAACAGCAGTTCCATTAACCATGTTTGCTAAAGCCGATTTGCGATTTTTTCAAAATAAAACAGAAGATGCCATGGCTATTTTAGGATTGTTAGAAGTAACTTATCCTTACCATTCGTTGGTTGATGATATTCTTTTTCGCAAGGCAAAAATTGAGGTTGACAATCAGAATTATGCTTTGGCTGCCGAATACCTTATAACCATAACTACTGATTTTAGTTACGAGCTACTTGGCGACGACGCATTGTATATGTTGGCAGAGCTTTATCATTACAATTTAGACGAAAAAGAAAAGGCCAAAGATTTGTACAAACAAATGCTGAGTATGTATCCGGGAAGTGTGTTTATTGAAGAGTCGCGAGCTAAGTACCGCGAACTGCGTAAGATTTATCCCGATAAAGAACCTGAAGGGACAGAGGGGCTTTTTGATCGTGCAATTGAAAATACAGAGTTTTGAAACTCCAAATCTCAGAATCTAATTTGACAATTTTCAATAAGCTTATAAAGTTAGGTTTATAAAAGGTTGAATACATATTGTCGTTCATGGATAATTGATAGAGTTCAAGTTTAGACTATGTGTCGATTAGTTTTGGATTATGTTCTATTTCTACCACCTTACTACTGCCCAATGCAAAGGATGATCTGTTCCAGATTCCGGTGCAGG
>JAUVDE010000245.1 GCA_030595485.1 Draconibacterium sp. | reverse complement strand
TTTGCAACAAGTAACAAAGGCGTAGCAGTTATGCCAAGCACCAAAGTTGAAGACATGAGTGATGCCGAGATTTCGCGTTGGGAAAGTCTTTCAGATAAAGATAAAGAAAAGGAACTTTATAAACTGGAAAAACCAGCTTCTGAAATTGAGGTTACACAAGAAATGCGTCAGGAAGCTTTTGATAATTATCAAACTACCGATGATCATGGAATGCACATTGTAGGAACGGGCTCAGACCAAAATGGAAAAACCTACTATAAAGTAAAAAACTCATGGGGAGATTATAACAAATACGAAGGTTTCTTTTATGCATCTAAAGCATATGTAAACTATAAAACCATGTGTATAATGGTTCACAAGGATGCCATCCCCCAAAGTATTCGAGAAAAGTTAAAGCTTTAAATATACAGCCCTTCAGCTTACCTGAAGGGTTTTTTTATCTTTGATTGTTTCAATATAGAAAAATGAAGCATTTATTTCTTTCCATCTTTTTACTATTATTTGCAGCTCTATCGTTTGGGCAAACGGATTGGAGTTGGTGGAATGATACACACGGTTGGGAAGAAGGTATGCCTGGATGGCGAAACTGGATAGTTACTTCTCCGGGGTATTTAGGGCCCAATGCACTTCCTGTGCCCGAAGTAAAAAGGGGTTTTTTAACAACAAAGGCAGAGTTTGAGCTTACGGCATCCATTCATTTTCACTCGGGCGATCCAACGCAGGATATTTCGGGAAGGGGATATTTCCCATTTGCAAAAGGTAAAATAGCTGTTGAAGTTTATGGTGTAATGTTTGAGCATTATTCGTATACCGACCAAATTCGTGATGAACGGTTTTCGCGCGATGAAGATGGCGAAGGTTATGCTATTGGCGATTTTTATTTTAGTACGCTAATTCAATTATCTAAAGACCGCAAATTCCCGAACACCTTGCTTCGTTTTGCTGCAAAAACTGCTTCTGGAGGTAATCTTGATGGCGCTCGTTATGCGGATACTCCCGGTTATTTTTTCGATTTTAGTTTCTCAAAGGACTACGGACAAACTGAATCGATGGTATTTCGTCCGTATGCAATGTTGGGTTTTTACAGTTGGCAAACCAACGACGAAGAAAACTTGCAAAACGATGCCATTTTATATGGCCTTGGAACCGATTTTGAAAAAAACAATTGGCGGTTTACTTCCTCGTGGTCGGGTTACCACGGATACAAAGACAATGGCGACCGCCCAATGCAACTGAATTTCGAGTTAAGAAAAGACTTTGATAAAAAGGCCATAAGAATACAATATCAGCATGGATTACACGATTGGTTGTACCGCACTGTTCGTTTTTCTTTTCTATGGAAATTTAATATGAAACCTTAAAATCGATAAAACGGATACCGAACTTAAGGGAAAAGTATGTACGAATTGTTGTAGTTTTGAAATACTAAAAACAATATAAACTATTTGAAGTATATCCCACATATGTGTTCCGAGATGCTAATATGCAGTAGCGTGCATGTAATAGTTAATCGGGAGATATTTCGAATACTATTACTTAAACTCAAATAAGATGAAAACCATTATTATTTTTTCTTTATTCATTTTTCTTATGTCTCTTTCAGGTTTCTCTCAAACGCAAGAAAAAAAGATAAGTGGAGTTGTAACAACATTTGATAGTATTGCTGTGATTGGTGCGAGTATTCAGGTTAAGAGTTCGAAACAAATTGTACTAAGCGATTCTCTTGGCCATTTTTTTATAAATGTTAGTAACAGCGATAAACTTAAGGTAACAGCCAAAGGCTTTGATACAAGGAAAGTAGAGCTTACCAAACAAACAAAATTAGTTGCTGTAAATCTGAAACTAAAAGCAGGCGATAAAGCCCGCGAATATGCCATTGGTTATGGTCACATTTCAGATGTGGAAAAACTAAATGCCATGTCGCAGTTATCGAATGATGATGTAGACTTTTCACAATACCCGAATATGGCTGCTCTTTTAAGTGGCCGATTTCCTGGCGTTCAGGTGCAAGGTAACGGCGATGTTCTCATACGGGGATCCAATTCATTTAACCTCGATAATGCAGCTCTAATTGTTATAGATGGTCTCGCTACTCATAAAAGTGAATTGAAGTCTTTAGTGCCGGGCAATGTGTCGAGTATTAGTATTCTAAAGGGTGTGAGCGCGGCAATTTATGGTTCGCGTGGAGCAAATGGGGTTGTTTTAATTGAAATGAAAACAGGAAAGGAAGATTAGTGTGTCAGTAAAAATACAGCAATAATAAATTTGTTGCAGGTGTTCTTCACCTGCTTTTTTTATTTTTACATTTCAAACTAAAACTAATAAAATGAAACAATCGTGTTAAATTATGAACTGCAAAAATAAAACAGGCATATTATTTTTTTGCTTACTGGTGTGTTTTAGTATTCTGAGTAAAGTGCAGGCACAAACGGCCTTTGCCCAAAGCTGGGAATATGTTGGGATTGCCGTTGAGGAACCCGGCTACACCATTTGGGGTAGTTCACCTATTATTGATGATGCCGGCAATGTACATTTGTTTGTGGCCCGTTGGCCAGCAAAGTTAAAGGTAAATCCGGGCTGGCGTTCACATAGCGAAATTGCTCACTATGTAGCCGATAATCCCGAAGGACCTTTTCAATTTTCTGATCTTGCTTTAACAGGAACGGGAAAAGATACCTGGGATAAATTTGGTGCACATAATCCTGCCATTCATAAAATTGGCGCTAAATATTATCTCTTTTATATTGGGAATTCAAATCCCAAGCAACCACATCATCCGGCCAATCAATGTATTGGACTGGCTGTTTCCGAGAGTTTGAATGGCCCTTGGAAAAGGATAAATGGAGATGGCCTAATTCTGTCACCACCAAACAGTCCGGATTACTGGAATTACAAGGCGAGTAATGGCGTAAATAATCCGGCCTTTCTGCAACATCCCGACGGTGGCTACTTTTTATATTTTAAATCGGAAGGTGGAAAAATGGGAGTCGCCTTTGCCGAGCAAGCCGAAGGTCCATATGTTCAGCTTCCATTTCCGGTTACTAAAAATAACCAGGCGGTTGAAGATGGATATGCTTTTATCATGAATAATAAAATCTGTTTGTTAACCACCGATAATCATGGTTTAATTGAAAAAGGGGGCGGCATTCTTTGGACCTCAGATGATGGAATTCATTTTACTGAAAAAGAACAAGGATTTTTACCGTTACCCCAATACGTTTCCCATTTAAACCTAAAAAAGGCGACTCGCATTTATGGTGCCGACATTAAATTGGAACGGCCACAGGTTTTATTGCTCAACGAAGAACCGGCCTATTTGTATGCACCGTCGGGCTACAATATTTATGGTGGCAAAAGCACAGTTAGTTACGTTTTAAAACGAAAATAAAATACTCAAATGAAAAATCTTAATTGGTGTGTTTTCCTGTTTTTAATGTTCTTTACATTGCAAGCTGTATCGCAAAACGAGGAGCAGGTTAAAGTAGTATCCTATAATATTTGGAATGGTTTCGACTGGGGTAAAGATGAAGCAAGAAGAGCCGATCTTGTAAAATGGATGAATGAACAAGCACCTGATATTGTTGGTTTGCAAGAACTGTGTAAATATTCAGAAAAGAAGTTAACAGCCGATGCCAAGGGATGGGGACATGATTATTCGGTTTTATTAAAAAAGTCGGGTTACTCGGTTGGACTAACTTCAAAATACCCCATAGAAGTGGTCGAAAAAATTCGCGATAATATGCATCATGGAGCATTGCATTGCCGCACCAATGGCTTGGATGTTTTTGTGGTTCATTTCTCTCCATCGAGTTATTTAAAGCGAAGAGAAGAGACTGAGATTATTATAGAGAAAATGAAGGCGGCAGCTAAAAATAATTCAAAATTGCTGGTAATGGGCGACTTTAATGCACATTCACCCTTCGATGCCGACTTGTATAAAAACAACATTGTACGGGATAGAACAAGAGAAGGTGACAAGGATAAAGGCGAAAAAGGGAATCTGGTAAATCGTGAAATTGATTATGCGGTTTTAGCTAATTTTCTGGCCTTTCCCTTAATCGATATTTGTCGGAATTATACCTCCGGGATTGTGGAACGAGGTAGTTTCCCAGCACGGGCTTTGAGCGCGGTAAATGATGAAAAGGTAAAAGAGCTGGAGCGTCGAATGCAAAGAATCGACTATATTTTGGTTTCGGAAGAATTAGGTAAAAATGGGGTTTCGGGGCAGGTACATAACGGACCAGCCAATTATTACCTGAGCGACCATTACCCTGTTAGTGTTGAATTTAAAATGAATAAATAATGTTTAATCAAGCAAAATCATATTTGTTGCTACTATTTGTAATATTACAGTCTGTATTGTACGCTCAGGAAGCAGATTTGCCAAAACCAAACGAGCAACAACTGGCATGGCAAGAAGCCGAACTTGGAGTTGTTTTTCATTACGACTTACATGTGTTCGATGGTAAAAAATACGGGCAAGGCGGAAATCGTATTTCGCCGACTGACGATTACCAGATTTTTAATCCGGAAAACCTGGATACCGACCAATGGATTAAAGCGGCAAAAGCAGCCGGTGCAAAGTTTGCTATTTTAACGGCAACCCACGAAACCGGTTTCGCACTTTATCAAAGCGATGTAAATCCCTATTGTTTAAAAGCTGTGAAGTGGCGTGATGGCAAAGGCGACATTGTAAAAGATTTTGTGGAGTCTTGTCGAAAATACGATGTGAAACCCGGCATTTATGTGGGTATTCGCTGGAACTCATTTTTTGGAGTACACGATTTTAAAGTGAATGGCGAAGGTGAGTTTCAAAAGAACAGGCAGCTGCGCTACAATCGTATGTGCGAGGGAATGGTAACTGAACTTTGTACACGTTATGGCGAATTATTCGAGATTTGGTTTGATGGCGGTGCGGATCATCCTGATAATGGAGCACCCGATGTATTACCTATTGTCCAAAAATACCAACCCAATTGTATTTTCTATCACAACTTGCAATTGGCCGAAACACGTTGGGGAGGTTCCGAATCAGGAACTGTCCCTTATCCTTGCTGGTCAACTTTCCCAAATCCGTACTCGCATGGTGGCGATACACAAGCCGAACATATGCGTTTGCTAAAACATGGCGACCCTGATGGGAAATATTGGATGGCAGCCATGAGTGATGCACCTTTACGTGGTTATAACGGAAGGCACGAATGGTTTTGGGAGCCCGGCGATGAGGCGCATGTTTTTCCACTTGAAAACCTAATGGAAATGTATTACGGTTCCGTTGGGCATAACTCAACTTTAATAATGGGTTTAACACCCGATCCAAATGGTTTAATGCCCAAAGGCGACGTACAGCGCTTAAAAGAATGGGGCGATGAAATAAACAGAAGGTTTGGGAAACCAATAGCACAGACTGCCGGAGAGGGGAATACAATTGAATTAAAGCTGCCGACTAAACAGGCGATAAACCATATTGTTATTCAAGAGGATATTAAAAATGGGGAACGGATTCGGGAATATGAAATTCAAGCCAAGCTAAAAGGTAAGTGGCAAACCATTGCCGAAGGAACTTGTGTTGGGCATAAACGAATTCAGACTTTCGATTCGGTAAAAACTGACAAAATACGTTTGCTTGTAAATAAATCAACCGCTTTGCCTTTGCTGAAAAATATAA
>JAUVDE010000063.1 GCA_030595485.1 Draconibacterium sp. | reverse complement strand
TCGCGAGGCTGAAAAGAAAACCGGTGCCGAAAAACCGGCAATTGCCAAAGAAATGGAAACCCTGGACTATAATATTAATGTTGAAATTTTTGCTGAAGGACTGGAAGTTCCTTGGGCAATAGATTTTTTAGATAAAAACACCGCTTTAATTACCGAACGTCCGGGAAGATTGCGAGTGGTAAAAAATGGCAAACTTCAAGCCGAGTCTATTAAAAATACACCAGAGGTTTTAAATGAAGGGCAAGGTGGATTAATGGATGTGGCTATTGACCCTGACTATGCAAAGAATGCATGGGTGTATTTAGCTTACAGTCATGTGCTGAAAGATTCGAAAGAAGGTGAGCGCCCGGGAGCACTGACACGTATTGTACGAGGAAAAATAGAAAATAACACTTGGACCAGCGAACAGATTTTATTTGAAGCACCACACGAAATGTACCGAACTACCCGACACCATTATGGTTGCCGTATTGTTTTCGATCCTTGGGGTTATTTGTATTTTGCCATTGGCGACCGAGGTGCAGGTTATCAGGCGCAAGATATTTCCTTACCCAACGGGAAAGTACACCGTATAAATAAAGATGGTAGTATTCCTGGAAGTAACCCTTTTATGGCAGATGAGGCGGCCATGAAATCTTTGTTTTCGTATGGAAACCGCAATATTCAGGGAATGGCAATTCATCCTGAGACTGGGCAGCTTTGGGTTACCGAGCATGGACCAATGGGTGGCGATGAATTAAACCAAATTCAATCGGGGAAAAACTACGGTTGGGAAACTATTACTTACGGTTTAAACTACAATGGGACTGTAATTACCGAAGAAACGCACAAGCCCGGAATGGAACAACCTAGCTTGTATTGGAAACCTTCGATTGCTGTTTGTGGGCTGGACTTTTACACAGGTGAACTTTTCAAAAAATGGAAAAATAAGTTGATGGTTGGCGCTTTAAAATACGAAGAAGTTCGTCTACTTAGTTTAGAAGGAGATCGCGTAATGCATCAGGAAGTAATTGTCAAAAATCAGGGGCGAGTGCGTGATGTTTCGACCGGTCCCGATGGTGCAATTTATGTGGTATTAAATAAGCCGGGTACTATTTTACGATTAACGCCCAAAGAGTAATTTGCTTAATCAAAAAGTGTTTTCTGGTCAGTTTCAGGGTAAAAAACAAACTCATTAACATTAGGCACGTTAAAGCCCGTTTTGCGCATAATTGTCTTTTTATCGATGGTGTGTGCATCCATTTTATCTTCGTCGAAAGGTTGGCAAAGCTCCATTATGGTGTTGTAATCTTTTGCGCCTAGCCATTTCTCTTCATCCTTTTCAGTAATAATTACCGGCATTCGCTCTTTTTTGTTGTGAATGGTTTTCATTGGGTCATTGGCGTCGCAGGTAATTATCGTAAAAGTTTCATGTAACTGTAATGTTTCGGGGTTAGTCCAGATGTCCCAAAGTCCCGCCAACATAAAGGGGCTTCTGTCTTTCATAAAAATATAGTACGGGTATTTGCTTTTATGAATATTGCGCCATTCGTAAAAACCCGAAACCGGAATAAGGCAGTGTCTTCTGCCTACCAAATGTTTATAGGATGGTCGCTCGCTTAAAGTTTCACTTTTTGCATTTAAAGTTTTGGTTTTTATAGAATGAGCATAGTCAATATTACGTGTTTGTTCAGGAATTAATCCCCACATAAGTTCTCGGGCTTTGTATGGTTTTTCGTTGGTAATTACCATTATACTTGGGGTGTAAAAACCTTTTAAAACTCAGGAATTGGGCATGTTATTAAAATCCGATCGGTTTAAATAACCGCGTTTAATCATCGATTCTATTTTTGCTTTTACCTGCTCTACACTGTAACACATAATTGTTTTCAGTACTTTTGTTTAAAGTTCTGTAGAATGTTTTATTAGCAAATTTGATTAACAATTGCCTACTTATTTGTATGTTTGGGTAATTGAAAAACCTAATCCTACTTAAATGAAGTATCAAAGTATTTTTACCCTTGTTTTATGTGCATTAGTCCTGTTTTCGTGCAATAGCAAACAGACCGAAAAAGTGTTAAATCCTTCACTTGTTTTGTGGTACGACAAACCTGCAGAAAACTGGACCGAGGCTTTGCCGATTGGAAATGGACGTTTGGGTGCCATGGTTTATGGCGGAACGGAAAAAGAAACCATTCAGTTTAACGAAGAAACCTTGTGGACCGGGCAACCGCACGATTATGCTAACGAAGGCGCCTACGAAGTTTTTCCGGAATTACGTGACTTGCTTTGGGAAGGCAAACAAACCGAAGCACATAAATTGGGTAACGAACGTTTTATGTCGACTCCTTTAGGGCAGTTGTGTTACCAACCATTTGGAAATATTTTGCTTGATCTTCCGGGGCATGAAAAGGCTATAAATTTCAAACGTCAGCTGGATTTAGAAGATGCACTTGCTAGTGTTTCTTACGATCTTGAAGGAGTTAGTTATAAACGTCAGGTTTTATCATCTGAGCCCGATCAGGTAATTATAGTCCAAATGGAGGCTTCCGAAAAAGGAGCTTTAGGTTTTGGTGTAACTATGGATTCACCGCACGAACGTTACGAAGTATCGGTTGATGGTAATGTTGTTATTATTAGGGGAAGAGCAAATAATTACCCAAGTGATAAATATAAAAAAGGAGCTGCTTATCCCGAAAGTAAAGTAACTTTTGAAGCACGATTAAAAGTAATTACCGATGGAAAGTTGGTTTCTGATGGTAAATCGATAATTGTAAAAGAGGCACAAAAAGCCACCTTGCAATTGGTAGCCGCTACCAGCTTTGTTAATTATAACGACATTAGCGGAAATCCTAGCAAGCTATGTAAAAGCTACCTTGAAAAACTGGAAGGTAAATCTTTTAAAACCATTAAACAGAAACATGTTGAAGATTATCAAGCCTTGTTTGGTAGAGTGGAGTTGGAACTTGGGAAATCGGAGATTTCGAATCGTACAACCAACGAACGTTTAGCTACTTTTAAACAAGATGAAGACCCAGATATGGTTGCGCTTCTCTTTCAATACGGAAGATATTTGCTAATTTCTTCATCGCGCTCGGGAACTCAACCAGCTAACTTGCAAGGAATATGGAATGATAAAATTTATCCGGCATGGGATAGCAAATACACCATAAATATTAATACCGAAATGAATTATTGGCCGGCAGAAATTACCAACCTTTCTGAACTTTCGGACCCAATAATCGGCTTAATTGAGGATCTCTCGGAAACAGGTAAAAACATAGCCAAAGAACATTATAATTTGAATGGTTGGGTAACGCACCATAATACCGACATTTGGCGTGGTTCAGCACCTATAAACAATGCTAACCATGGAGTTTGGCCGGTTGGTGGAGCTTGGTTAAGTCAGCATTTGTGGTGGCATTATCAATTCTCGGGAGATAAAGAGTATCTGAAAAATCGTGCTTACCCAATATTGAAAGAAGCATCACGCTTTTTTGCTGAATATTTAGTTGCCGACCCGAATAATCCGGATTGGCTCGTAAGCGGACCAAGTAATAGTCCCGAGAATGGAGGAATGGTTATGGCACCAAGCATGGACCATCAGATTATTCGGAACTTGTTGGCAAATACTATTGAAGCCGCTAATGTTTTGGGAGTTGATGCTGATTTTGCAAAAATGTTGGCAGAGAAACGAGCTAAAATAGCTCCGAATCAAATTGGGCAATATGGTCAATTACAAGAGTGGCTGGAAGATAGGGACGATCCTAAAAATGAGCACCGCCATGTATCACATTTGTGGGGTTTGCACCCTGGAAATGAAATTCATCCACTTACCACACCCGAATTGGCAGAGGCCTGTAAAGTAACACTTTCACATCGTGGCGATGGCGGAACGGGCTGGTCGCGTGCTTGGAAAATCAATTTTTGGGCGCGATTACTTGATGGCGATCATTCATTCCTTTTACTTAAAAACTTAATGGTTCCGGCTTTAAGTCAACAAACCAATTACAATCACAAAGGTGGATTGTACAATAATCTCTTTGATGCACATCCTCCTTTTCAAATTGATGGCAACTTTGGAGCAACTTCCGGAATTACAGAAATGTTGTTACAATCACATCTGCGCGATGAAAATGGAGATTATTTTCAGGATATTCTACCGGCACTTCCTTCGTTGCTGGCCAATGGAAAGGTTTCCGGAATAAAAGGCCGGGGTGGTTTCGAAATTTCAATTGAATGGGAAAATGCAAAACTGGTTTCGCTTGATGTTAAGTCGCTTCTTGGGAATAAATTGTTAGTGCGGAAAAATGGCAAGGTAATAGCAAAAGAAACTGAAGCTGGGGAAATCTATTCGATTAATGCCGATGATTTTGTTAGATAAAAAGTATTAGCCTTTTACATGCTCTGAAATCTTGATTGACAACTGTCCTTAATCAATGAAATTTGTTGTAAAAAGAGGTGATTCTGTGCGAATGCCATGTTTCGCTTGTCTCATAAACAAGACGTTCGCACTGTTGATTTCCTTGCAAAATGGATGAAATATCTTTTTTTTTAGGTTAAATGAACTTTTTTGTGGAAAAGTCTGCATTTTCTTAATGACTTATTTGGAATATTAAAATCAACTTTCTATTTTTCTGTCACAAACCCTTATTTTTTATCTTTTTGTTTTTTTATTATGGGCAGCTTTTTGGACGAAAGGTTGCCCCTTTTTGCCTTTTTTTTCAGGATGAAGGCACAAGGGATATTGAAAATGATACATATTGTTTGAGTATAATCATACCATTACTGTGTTGAATGATGTCACAGATAAAAAAAGCCCACACTACAACGGGCATTTCATTGAAGGATAAAAAATAAGGAAGTAAAGGGCAGAAATTTCTGCCCTTTTTTATTTCTTGTCTTTTAGAAGGAAAGAACATGTTTTTTGTATCGATTCAGAAATTGATGTGTAGGAATAATCCAGCGTTTGGGTAATCTTCGAACCATCAAAATTATTGATTTGATTTCTACCTGTTGCCGCCTCTTTTGTAATTAACGATGGTTTTCGGGTAACCCAGCTGGCAATAGTAGCTGCCCGCCATACAAAGGCCATTAAAAAATCGTTTGCCCAAATAGTTGGACGCGGTTTATTAAGTTCATCGGCTATTTGACTAAAAATATTTTGGTAACTCCAGTTTTCGGCACTTAAAAGGTAACGTTGATTTTTGCACCTTTCAAAACTTGATTCGTCCATTAGCTGAATCATGGGTTTCACAACATCCATTACATCAACAAAACCGGTAACGCCTTTGGTATAAAACTTCATTCCATCCCAAACGGTTTTAAAAATTTTGGCACTACCATTTTCCCAATTTGCCGGGCCAAAAATTATCGATGGATTTACAATTACTGCATCCAGCCCTTCTTCCATTCCTCTCCATATTTCGGCTTCAGAGAAGAATTTACTCTCGGAATAACCTGAATTCTTTTTAGAAGGCACCCAGTTTGTTTCTTCAGTAACCGACTCGCTGTTTTGCGTTTTGCCTAAAGCGGCAATGGAACTCACATGGCAGATTTTTTTTACTCCATTTTCGATGGCAGCATTAACAAGGTTGGCAGTTCCTTCTACATTATTTGAAATCATTGTTTGCCGTTCTTTCGAATCGAAGGAAACAATGGCAGCACAATGATAGATTTCAGTAACACCAGCTACTATTTTCTCAAGTGAATAGTAGTCGAGAATATCGCCAACAACCCATTCAATTTGCTCGAAAAGCTGTTGCGCATTATCAGTATAATATGAAAAGGTTTTAACAACTTGTTGCAAATTACTGGTTTCGCGTTTTAAAGCCTTAACCTTTTTGCCTGCTTTGGTAAGCTCAAAAAGTAAATGTGCCCCAACTAATCCTGTTCCGCCTGTTACAAATATCATTTCGAGTTTTTTAGCTATTCCAAGGAGTTACCGCTTTTGCTCCAAATTGTTTAGCAGTAATTTTATCGATTGAAACTTTAAAAATGCCAACATTTTTAACAGCCGGTGTTCCAAACTTAAATTCGCATTTGCTGTATTGACCCATTAATAATGCCAAACAACGGTATTTTTCATAAAAATCTTCAATAAATTCAACTGTTCCTTCAACAAGTACTGATTTAGATTTTACGCGGTAACTGCACCCCACCTGCTCATCCTGGTAGGCGAGGTCTTCTCCAAGAGTCCAATTAATACAAACTTTTGGATTCTTTTTTATGGTTTCCCACATTCGACCTTCCGGTGCTGAATGAAGAATTATAAAATCACCTTCCAGCGCAAAATTCATGGGTAAAACGTAAGGCATATCATCAACCGACATGGCTAAAAAACAAGTTTTACAAGCTTTTATTATTTCTTCTATTTCAGCTCTATCTTCAATAAAAAGTGTGCGCATAGTGTATTAATTTATCGTTCGACTTCCCAGATTTTCTGACAGTTCCTTTTCGGCTCTTTTTAAATTCATGTAAGTCGATTGCAGTTCAATTATTTTATCGAAATCGGTATTGGCTGCGACTTTATCAATGGCTTTTTCAATCTCCATCATCATCAGTTTAATCTTCCGGAGTTTGTATTCGTTTACAATTCTCGGAATAAGTATATCGAGAATGTCGGCCTCGTCTTCGGTAAATGCTCCCGACTTTTTCCAGCGTCTACTTTCCTGATGTTTTTCCGAAACCAAATCGGTAGCAAATTTGCTCACCTGACTTTCCTGATGATAAATAAAGTGTTTCCATGGGTCAAAATCTTTGTTCTCAAGATTGTCGCGTATCTCGTAAAAAATCTTCTGAAACATTTTATTTTCCGAAACCAAATCGTCGCCTTCCAGCTCATCAACCATAAATTCGCCAACCGTAATCATGTGAGTTTCTTTGGTTTCTTCGTCTTCAACCTCAAAAAGTTCGGTTTTACAATGTTTAACCATAAAACGTAAAAACTCTTTTTCCTCAATTATCATTCGGGTTAGTTGAGGAGCAGTAGAACTTACCTGAGGTTTTGGAGCAACCGGTTTTCTGGCTTGTTCGCGCAATTCCTTTTTCTGGAAATCTGCGCTTTGTTTAAATTTTTGTTTGCGTACTTCGGTGTATAAAATTTGCTCATCAACCCCAAGTAGGCGACTACATTCTTTTATGTAAACCGAACGAGTAATAGTATCAGGAATAACAGCCACCGAACCAATTACATCGGTAATTAAACGTGCTTTGGCAATGGGATCATTCTCAGTACTTTTTAAAAGTAGCCGTGTTTTGAACTGAATAAAATCAGTTTCATTTTTTTTGATATACTCTAAATAACCCGTTGCCCCCATTTTTTTTGCAAATGAGTCGGGGTCTTCACCATCGGGCAATAATAAAACTTTTACGTTCATTCCCTCTTCCAAAACCAAATCAATTCCGCGTAAGGAGGCTTTTATCCCTGCCTGGTCGCCATCGTAAATAATGGTAATGTTGGGTGTAAAACGTTTTACCAAACGAATTTGGTCGGGTGTAAGTGCCGTTCCCGATGAGGCAACCACATTTTCAATTCCACTTTGGTGCATCGACAATACATCGGTGTAGCCTTCTACCAAATAACATTTATCGGTACGCGACATTTCGCGTTTGGCCTGAAAAAGGCCATAAAGCACGCGGCTTTTGTGGTAAATCTCCGATTCAGGAGAATTCAGGTATTTAGCAATTTTCTTATCGGTAGTTAACGTTCGACCACCAAAAGCAGTAACACGCCCAGCCAAATTATGAATAGGAAACATGACACGTCCGGCAAATCGGTCGCGCATCCAATTATCGCGTTTTATGGTAAGCCCGGTTTTTTCGAGAAACTCAATTTTATAACCTTGTTTTTGGGCTGCTTCGGTAAAAGGCGTTTTTCCATCGGGGGCGAAACCAACTTCAAATTTTTTCAGAATATCGTCGCGGAAACTTCTTTCGCGGAAATAGCTTAAACCAATGGTTCGGCCTTCGTTTTCTTCCCACAAAAAGCGGGTAAAATATTTTTGTGCATAACCCGAAACAATCATCAAACTTTCACGCGCATCTTTAAGCTGCTTTTGTTCCTCGGTTTCTTCTTCTTCCTTAACTTCAATATTAAACTTCTTAGCCAACCATTTTAATGCCTCGGGATAGCTAAGGCTCTCGTGTTCCATGATGAAATTCACCGAGTTACCACCTTTGCCACAACCAAAACACTTAAAAATTCCCTTTGCCGGAGATACCGTAAACGAGGGTGTTTTTTCGTTATGAAAAGGGCACAGACCTAGCTGATTAACACCTCTTTTTCGTAGGGTTACAAAATCAGAAACCACATCTGAAATGTGGGCTGCATCAATAATTCTATCTATAGTTCCGTGGTCAATCATCGGTGCAAAAATACCACAAATAGCGTAAAGAAAGTGGCATTCCTAAAATTTAAGTCAAATCATTTTTTAAATGAATAGTGGTCAGATTTTTAGCCCACTGATTATCATTTTTTATAGATTGTATCTCATTAAAAAGTATAAAAAATTTAGAAAACGCTCTGTTGCTACTTCAATACTCTGTACTTTTAGTCTCAAATCAGATTGTAATGAAAAAACTGGTTGTACTTTCAGGAGCAGGAATAAGTCAGGAAAGTGGGTTGAAAACCTTTCGCGACATGGGTGGACTTTGGGAAAGTTACGATGTTACAGAAGTGGCAACACCTGAAGCATGGGAAAAGAATCCGGCTTTGGTAATGCGTTTTTACAATCAACGACGGAAGCAACTTTTTGAGGTAGAACCCAACGCTGGCCATATCGGAATTGCTGATTTAGAGAAATGGTTTGATGTAGAAATAGTAACTCAGAATGTAGATAACTTACACGAGCGTGGCGGGAGTACTAAAATTCTGCATTTACATGGCGAACTGATTAAAGCGCGAAGCACAATCGATCCGTTTTTAGTTTATGAACTCGACCACTGGGCACTTGAATTAGGCAATAAGTGTGAAAAGGGAAGCCAACTTAGGCCGCACATTGTTTGGTTTGGAGAAGGTGTTCCTGAAATTCCGAATGCATTAAAAATTGTGGAGAAAGCCGATATCCTTGTTGTAGTTGGAACATCGTTGGCAGTCTACCCGGCGGCAAGTTTAGTTAATTATGCTAAACCCGGCACTCCTATTTTTGTTGTTGATCCAAACCGGCCCGAAGTGTTTCAAGAGAACGTTACCTACATTGAAGAGAAGGCAGCAAAAGGTGTGGAAATTTTAAAATCGAAATTGGAAAAATTGAAATAGTATGATACGCAAATTATTACTTGCCGGATGTTTACTTTTTGTTCTAAATATTGTTGTTGCTCAGCGTTTTGACGCTGGATTAATTTTAGGCTTCAACGGAACACAGGTGGAAGGCGACTCATTTAAAGGCTACCACAAAGCTGGCCTTTTAGCCGGAGCCTTTGTGCAAACCGATGTTGCTCCTGCAGTTGTTGTCGGTATGGAACTAAAATATTCGCAGAAGGGATCACGTAAAAAATATGATCCCAAAGAACAAGATCCCTACTCATATGTAATGAAACTTGGATATATTGACATGCCTTTGTTTGTTGCATTTAGGACAAATGATAAGAGTCTGTTAGTAGGTGGGATTGCTCCGGGCTTTTTGATTCATTCAGAAGAAATCTTTAATGATGAATCTCCAGATGAACCCAATCAGCAAGATTTTAACACCTTTGATTTGCAGCCATTTATTGGATTTCAATTTGATTTTTTAGAACGAGCCTCGATTGATTTGCGATTTGCTTTGTCGGTAATTCCTTGCAGTGATAAATCGGAGACCAACTACTATTTTCATAATGGCTTATATAATAATGTTATATCGCTGGCACTCTACTATAATCTTGGTTTGAAGTAATTCGAACAGTATTTAGCTATTTACCATCCACTTTGAAAATACATCTAAATAATTCCAGAAAGAAATTAGAACCTCTTCAGGTAAATCGAGTTTATTTAGCACGGCTTTATAACAATTTAACCACTCTGATCTTCCTTCATCATTAATTTTAAAGGGGCGATGTCGGCGGTTAAGCTGGGGTTTGCCACGATTTTGATTAAAATATTCGGGGCCACCGCAAATTTGTATAAAAAAATCAGCCGAGTGCTCTTTTGCTTTTTCCAAAGCAATTGGATTTTTTGGGAACATCTCTTTTATCGAACTTTCAGCTAATAAATCGTAATGGTCGTTAACCATTTTACGCATGCCTTCTTCCTTTAAAAGATGAAACATATCTTTTGTTGGGAGTGTTACTCCGGGCTTAACTCCTGAAAAATATTTGCTGGTTTCGAATTCCATTTTACTTTTTTGTTTTTAAAACAAACAAAAGCAAAAGTTGTTGCGAAACTATTTACCAAAAACCCAACCTACACGAATTCCACTTGTAATTGCAATGGGGAAGTCATCAGGAGCAACGATAAATCCATAGGGAAGTCCATCGTTATCATCTGCACCAAATCCGTACCCTAAACCAAAATGAATGTCCAGTAAAAATGCATCGTCGAAAACCCACTGTTTACCCAATTTCAGCATGAGGGCAAGAGTTGCCTGGCTTTTTCGTTCTTCACTGTATGTGCTGCTATATTGAGAACCATAATTGCCATGCGAATCGTAGCTGTTGTAGTAATAGTAGTCTGAGTCGTAAGACATATATCGGAAGGCAATTTCGGGTGCAAAATAGGCTCCTTTTAACAAGTGTGAATAATGCATGTTTTGCATATAAAAATCAGGATTCCTCATAAACTTATAAGCAAATTTGCCGTAAACACCACGCGGGTCAATGTCCTGCACATCATTTCCTAAACCAACAATACCCAGAGCCGTTTCCCACGATCTCCCAGGTTTAATGTTTCTTTCGTAAACCAATTCGGTAGTCCCAAAAAGTGGCGAAAGGAAATTAATTTTTAGTGCATTTTTCGATTGGTCAGCATAATATTCAGGGTTGTCGAAAGTGTTTTTACCTACTTCAATTACTTCGCCGGTGGCAAATTCTACCTTTTCTACCAAGGCGTTATCAATTCCGAAAATTAATTTTGGATTCTCGGCATAGTAATATTTAACCTCAGCAGCGGCTATTTCGGTAACTTTACATTCAATTATCTCGCTGTTTTTTTTGATAATACGATCTTGTGCAAATGCTGAAATGGTAAGTAATAGCAGCAATACGGTAGTAAGCGTTTTCATGGTTGAAAGAGTTTTCTGTTTTAAGCTTAAGTTTACTCAAAAATTGTGCCGCAAACTTAACAATAATTCTGAATGCAATTTTCATTTCTGGTTTACAAAACGATTAAATATCGGCATAAGCTAAAGTAGCAATGCTAGCTTTTGTATCATGTAATTTTAGTAGCTGAAAAGCGCAAGCTTCAAGTGTTGAGCCGGTTGTCACCACATCGTCAATTAATAAAATATGTTTTCCTGAAAATTCGTTTGGAGTGTTTATGTCAAAAATCCCTTCTACATTTTGCCAGCGCTCAAAGCGGTTTTTCCGGGTTTGTGTTGACGTGTAAACTTTACGATAAAGATTATTTAATGAAATTGGTTTATGTAAAGCATCTGCAACTCCTCGGGCAATCCACTCGCTTTGATTATAACCACGTTGCTTTTGTTTTTTCACGTGAAGGGGAACAGGAACAACAATGTCAATGGAGGAGAAAGCTTTCGATTGTGAAAGTTCAATACCAAATCTTCGACCCGTTTCGAAACCCAGTTCTTTTAATCCTTTGTATTTTGTAAAATGAATTAATTGTTGATAGTTGCTTCCTTTTTTGTAAGAGAAAAACGAGGTGGCATGCTCAATTTCTACACGTCCCCAAAAGAGTTGAGCCACTTTATTCTCCGAAGTTTTATGAAAATTGGTTACAGGCAAATCGTACCAACAATTGTGGCAAAGGTATTTTTCTTGCGAAATTAGCCGTTCGCCACAGGTGAGGCATAAACTCGGAAATATTAATTCCATAACATCGGTAAAACCCTGCGTCGCTATATTTCATGGCCTGGTCAGGCCAACTCGTACATGTTGGGCATGCTTGAGATCAGGCGGCTGCGTACGCTGGCCGAAGTTGAGCTCGGTGAGCAATTCGACATCCGCGACTTTCACGATCGCATTCTTGAAAACGGCAGCATGACGTTGCCGATGACAGAGAAAGCGGTTCTTGCGTGGATAGAAAAAACGAAACAGGAGTAACGCTATGACCGTTCGCAAACTGTTTTTGGTTTTATCGCTCTTTGTATGTGCACCCG
>JAUVDE010000152.1 GCA_030595485.1 Draconibacterium sp. | reverse complement strand
TCTGACCTATGCCGGGCAGGAAGTTCAGCATGACAATAACACAAGTTTTGCATCGTTTAGTTAAGAACGTCACCCTGAACTCGTTTCAGGGTCTAAAAAAAAGCTGTCCTGCTAGAACGATACCTTGCTCGGCTTTCCCTTATTTTTTTATACCTTTAAGAGCACATCACAATCAATCGTATGGAAGAATCAAAAGATCATCTTACCTCTAATGGCAAACTCACACTTAAGTTTTACGAAAAAGAACTAAATCGTTTGCAAATTGAGCTGGTACGTTTGCAAGAGTGGATAAAAAAAGAAGGCCTAAAGGTAGTTGTAATTTTCGAAGGACGTGATGCTGCCGGAAAAGGAGGAACAATTAAACGTATTATTCAGAATTTAAACCCACGTATTTGTAGGGTTGTTGCCTTGGGCACACCAACCGAACGCGAAAAAACACAGTGGTATTTTCAGCGTTATGTGCCGCACTTGCCAGCCGCCGGCGAAATGGTTTTGTTAGACCGCAGTTGGTACAACCGTGCAGGCGTTGAGAAAGTAATGGACTTTTGCAATAACGACGAATACTGGGAGTTTTTACGCTCGTGCCCCAACTTCGAACGCATGCTTATTCGTTCGGGAGTAATACTGGTAAAATACTGGTTTTCGGTAAGCCAAGACGAGCAGGAAAAACGTTTTAAAAGCCGCATTAACGACCCAGCAAAACGTTGGAAATTAAGTCCAATGGATATTCAATCGATGGAGAAATACATTGAATATTCAAAAGCTAAAGATGAAATGTTTGCTTACACCGACACCAAATTAAGCCCCTGGTTTATGGTTGATGCCGATGATAAAAAACGCGCTCGTTTAAACTGTATTCATCATCTTTTATCGGTAATACCGTACCAGCAAATAGAACACGAAGATATTGTTTTGCCGGAACGAAATGACAACAAGGGTTATGTGCGTCCGCCTTTGGAAGAAATGAGTTATGTACCTAAAGTGTATTAATTATAGTTTACAAAAGAGGGGAGCGTTTGCTCCCCTTTTCCTTTCAAATTTCGTTTATGAATCAATTCTCTCTGGTTTTGGTCATATCAAATAAATGCCTTGCTTGTTCGCCTAAGAAACCCGAAAAGAGTTTCTTCTTCCCATTTTCCTCAATGTAACCGCGTTCGGCTAATTCGTAATAGGCGTAGGTCCAGCTAATTTTTTCAATGCCGTCATCCCCTTTTACTTCAACTTCTTCTTTTACCGCTTGCGTAGCCGATTGCTGCAGCTTACTTCCTTTCACCCCTTCTACCGTTTCTTTCATGGGGATTCCCACACCAGCCAAACCTGCACAGGTACTCGCCAAATCGGGCCAATCACTAACTCCCTGGTAATTGATGTAGGCCGTAAAATGATTTATGGAATTTCCATGTAACAATACCCAGGCAGCGTATTGCGATACATCGTTTATTTTTAGTACATCATCTTTACGAGGTGTTTTCCAGGGGCGCCTAAAATATTGCGCCAAATCGGCAACCAATACTTCGCCGGCAACACGTGGTAATTCTCCTTCCTCTTTTAAAAGGCCCAGCAACTCAATACTTCTATCAGATAAAATATAGGGTGTATCTTGTACGGTTTCTTTAATTGCATTTTGCGCCCAGTTGGGTAATAAATCAACTTCCAACTGGCTTACAAATATTTTCGGGAACATGGGGTCGGGATGTTCGAAATGTACCGCTTTTAACTTTTTCTTTGTGAATTCGTAGTTGCTTGCCGGCGTATATTCCAAACAATTTAAAATATGTTTTATGGCCCTAATTCCCTCCGGCTGTTCGCCCGTATGCGTATTAAATGTACGAATAGCAATGTGGTCGTTAACTACCTTACCGCCCTTTTCGTGTACTAAATCGGCATAATTTTGAGCATAAGAAACACGCTGTATATATTGCTCCCAAAGGCTATCGAAAAGCTTTTTTGTAATTTCTTTTGCAGTAACTTTCATACGGCTCTTTTTCCTTGTTAAACATAAAAACAGGGCATTTGGTTACTAAAATGCAGATGTTTAAAAGTATTGTTTAAGTGGAAAAAACTTCTAACTATTCAATAAGCTAGAGATTCTGCAGAGTGTTATTCATAAATTCCAACACATCGTCTTTTGAAAAATGAGTAGTCGCTCCTCGCTTAGTACTGTTTAACGCTCCGGCCGCATTCCCAAATTTTAGTGCTTCTTCAATACGTTTCCCATTCAAATAATAATGTAAAAACCCTGCTGAAAACGCCATTCCCGAACCCACGTTATCTTCCATCTCAATTTTAAATCCGGGTTCGAAAAACAAGCCATGCTTGTGATGATGTGCCAATATTCCTTTACTACCTCGTGTAATTATAACCAAGTCCATCTTAAATTTAATGGCAAATGCTGAGGCAAAATCCTCAATGCTCGTCAGTTTAATATTCAATTTATCGGCCAAAAAAGTAACCTCTTTTTCTTTAATACGAACAATATGGGCAGCCCTTAACAAACGCTCAACTACCTGCACATTAAAAAAGTGCTCAAACAGTTTTAAATCGAAAAAATGAACTGAATCAGGTGATTCCTTCAAGAGCTCACGCAAGGTATTTTTTGAAATTCCGAAACGCTGCGGCAATAAACCAAATACCAAACAATCGGCCTCGCGAACTAACTTTAAAGCTTCTGCCGAGAATTCAATATGGTCGAAAGCAACATCGGGTGCCACACTGTAGCGCGATTCATTATTTTGGTCGAATTCAACATCAACGGTTCCTGTTTTAAATTCGGAATCAAACTGAACGTTTCTATCTGAAATACCCAATTCTTCCAATTTATCCAATGCAGCATGCCCCAACTCATCGTCGCCAAGCCTAGAAAGTAAATATCCATTTTCACCCAACGCATTACATCGAAATACCAAATTCGATGGCGTTCCGCCTAATACCTTACCTTCAGGTAAAATATCCCAAACAATTTCGCCAAAAGCTACAATCTTTTTCCCCATAATGAAGCGGTCATTTAACTCTTCAGCCGTAAAAATACTTAATAATAAAAAGCAAGCAAACACTGGTGGGTATCGATAGGCTTTACCGTAAGTCAACACTCGGCTAAACAACTGATACTAAAGCTCAAGTTCGAAAAATAAATTCTGTTAAATTTTAAAAAACAATTTAGCGTATTTATCGTTTGAATTGCAGTATGAATTATTTGGCTCATTTATATTTATCGGGGGAATCGGAAAAAGTAATTGTCGGCAATTTTATTGGCGATTATGTGAAAGGTAGGAAATATCAGGATTTCCCCCAAGAAATATCGAGAGGTATTTTACTTCACCGACAAATTGATTTCTTTACTGACAGTCATGCTATTACAAGAGAGGCCAAACTGTTGTTTCGCCAAGAATTTGGTTTGTATTCGGGAATAGTTGTCGACTTTTTTTACGACCATTTTCTGGCTAAAAAATGGAATACATATTCCGAACTAACCCTTCGGAGTTTTGCTAAACGGATACATGCTATTTTGCTTTCGAACCATAATATGCTGCCACCACGTGTGCAAGGCTTTCTACCTTTTCTTATTCAGCATAAACGTTTAGAATCGTATGCTTTGGTTGATGGAATTACACAATCGTTAAAAATTATGGGGAACTATACTTCGGTTCCATCAAAATCGGAAGAGGCAAAACTAATCCTTCAAGATAACTACAAATTGTTTGAAATCTACTTTACTTCGTTTATGACTGACATGGTAAAGTTTGTGGAATTTGAGCATGGGGTGGAAATAATAAAGCCTGATTTTTCAACCAGGCTTTATTAGCTATATCGAGTTTTATAAATCTCAGTTTCTATGCCAATAGTTCAATATACTTTTGCTCGTAAAAGAAACTATCTTCACCAAAAGCAGGCTCTAAATCGTCTATCCAAATAGCATCGGGATCATATTTTGCAAAGAATGGTTTACCCACCCAGTTTGGATCGCGACCTTGCAAGAAATTCAAAACAAAAACTTTTTCGCCTTTAATTTCGCTAACACCAACCACTTGTACTTTGCCCGGGCTGCACGACATACTTGGACCTTTTACAGTACGACATATTCCACTAACATGGTTATAAGCGTTACGGTAAATTTTCCATGCACGATTTAACGACACTGCGAAATAATCTTGTGCACCAGTATCGCGAGCAATAAACATATAGTACGGAATTATTCCCTGGCTCACTTGTTCTTTCCAATTTTCGGCCCAAATATCAGCGTGGTCGTTTATGCCTTTTAGTAACGGCGACTGCGAACGAATTTGAACACCAGCTCCGATTAAACGTTTTACGGCCAATTTTACTGCATCGGTTTGTAATTCACGCGGATGGTTAAAATGTGCCATCATGGCAACGTTAATACCATGTTTTTTCACTTTCTTGAACAACTTCAACAAATCATCGGCATCGTCGTCGCTCGTGAAACGGTACGGCCAATAAGCTAAAGACTTTGTTCCAATACGAATATTCTTCAGATTCGGAATGTCAGCATCTAACAAGGCATTGAAATACATTTCGAAAAAGCGTGTTTTCATTACGGCAGGATCGCCTCCGGTAAAAAGCACATCGGTAACATGAGGATTTGCTTTTAGGTATGCGACCATCGTATCTGCCTCTTTCATGGCAAATTTAAAATCGTTAAGTGCAAATTGTGGCCATCTGAAACAGAAAGTACAATAGGCATGGCAAGTTTGACCTTGCGTAGGGAAAAACAACATAATTTCGCGGTATTTATGCTGAATGCCATTTAACTTTTTCCCCTCAAAAACCGGAACATTACTTTCTTGTCCTGCCGGGTTTGGATTTAACTTTAATCGAATATTTTTTACTTCTTCTTGAAGTACATTACGCGGAGCTTTTGATTTCAATAGTGCTTCAATTTTACTGAAGCTATCTTTATCAAGCATTTCGCGCTGTGGAAAGTTTAATATGAAAAAAGGATCCTTTTCGAAATTTGTCCAGTCGATCAATTCATCAACTACATAATTATCGGTTTTAAAAGGTAATACCGCTCCTACAACTTCAATCTCCAGTTTTTGCTCTTCCGTCAAAAACTCCATCTGTGGTATCTGCCTGAAATTATGCAGAGAATAAGGTTTATATTTCATCGCATTAAAATTATTTATACCCAAAGGTATTCGATTGAACTCCCTTACTAAGCTTAATCATCAAGCCTAATCAATCAGGTTGTTCACCTCATTAAAAATTATTTAATGGGATAGAATGCATATCGGCATCACGAGAATTCACCCCAAAAGAAAACACTCATCCAAGTGAATGCTTCAGGTGATTCTTTCCTCCCATAGGACACAAAAGAACTACTGTCTTAATCTGTCTGTTATTTTCCCCTTTTGATAAAAACCCTTCCCTGAGTTTTTGTCGATTTTTAAAAGCTCTGCAAAGATACAAAAATGCTTAATTGAAAAAAATGTTTTATAAAAGCTTAACAAATAGTAATATACTAGCCCGACAACTTCTCTAATCTACTAGCATCCAGCCTAATAAAAATAAAGAGAAGAATTGTAAATGACCACAAAGATGATCCTCCGTAACTGAAAAACGGAAGTGGTATTCCAATTACAGGCATTAAACCAATGGTCATACCAATATTAACCATAAAATGGAAAAAGAGAATAACCGCTACCGAGTATCCATAAATTCGCGAAAACGTTGACCGTTGCCGCTCTGCCAGCCATACCAAACGCGTAAACAAAGTCATAAATAAAACAATTATGGTAAATGTTCCGACGAAGCCCCACTCTTCGCCAACTGTGCAAAAAATAAAGTCGGTACTTTGCTCGGGGACAAAGTCGAATTTAGTTTGTGTCCCATTCAAATATCCTTTTCCAGCTACACCACCCGAACCAATAGCAATTTTACTTTGATTTACGTGGTAACCGGCGCCATGAGGATTTGATTCTATACCCAATAATTCGTTAATACGAACTTGATGATGTGGCTCTAAAAAATTCTCGAAACCATAATCAACTGAAATGGTAAACAAAACTGAGCCAATAAAAACAATCGCTATTTTAGTATAATTGGGTAATTTACGTTTTATGCTGAAATACAGAACCACAAGACTAGCTACAACAGAGCCTATCATCATAAAATGTGTGATTTCGTACTTGGTTTTCAAAATAAAACTTAGCAATGTGAAAAAACCAATAGTTACTGCATACACAATAAAAACATGGACAAACTCTTTCAACTTATGATTAAAAATAAGGTAGATTAACAATACCATGGCAAGCATAATAATTGCTAGAGTTAGGTTGGGTAATACCAATGCCAATACAAATAAAATGGCTATTAATGTTCCGAAAAATAACACCACTCCCGATAGTCCTTCACGGTATAAAACCAATACAAAGGAGAAATAAACTAGGGCAGAACCTGTATCGTTTTGTAATAGAATAAATATAACCGGACCCAAAATAATCGCAGCAATAGTCATTAAGGTTTTGGGATTTTGTAATTTAAAACCATACGAACTCATAAAGCGCGCCAAAGCCAAAGCGGTTGCAAACTTGGCAAACTCCGATGGTTGAAAGGCGACAGGCCCCAGCTGAAACCAGGAACGTGCTCCGTTAATTTCTTTTCCTATAAAGGGCACCAGAAGTAACAGGAACATAAGCACTCCATAAATAATATAGGAGAAGAATACATAAAAGTTAACCTCGAGCAGCATTATGGTAAGCGCCAAAACGGCTGATGCACCAATCCACATTAATTGCTTTCCATATTGTTGAGATATGTCGAAAATGCTATTGTTCTCATCGCTATAAAGTGCCGCATAGATATTTACCCAGCCTAAAAAAACCATAAGCAGGTAGAGCGAAACAGTTACCCAGTCGATGTTGGCCAATATGTTGTTTCTACGTGGCATTTATGGTTGAATATAATTTAGTAGGTTAGCTTCCATCATTTGTTTCTCGTAACGTAAGCGATTGGTGGCAATTGTATCGTTAAGGTATTTTTCAATTATTAAACTCGCCATTGGGGCAGCATGAGTTGAACCATATCCTCCATTTTCAACGTAAACAAGAATTGCTATTTTGGGATTATCTGTGGGGGCGAAGGCTACATAAGCAGAATGGTCTTCACCATGTGGATTTTGTATGGTTCCAGTTTTACCACAATAATCAATACCCGCAATATTTCTATTAAGACGACCTTTTGCAACCTGCATCATCCCTTGATAGACAGGATCGAAATGGCGATCTTCAATACCTGTTTCATGCTTAACTTTAATGCTGCTTCTCAGCGTATCATTTTCAATCTCTTTAATAATATGTGGTTCAAAATAATATCCCCGATTGGCAAGAATGGCTCCGCAATTTGCCATTTGAATAGGAGTTACTCCTAATTCTCCCTGTCCAATAGCAAGCGAACGCACTGTTAATGCGCGCCACCAGTTACCTTTAAATTTCTTATTATAATATTCAACAGTGGGCACAAGTCCTGGGTTCTCACCACGAAATTCCACACCCACTTTTTTTCCCAAACCAAAACGCTGTACATAATTGCTCCAAACATTAAAGCCTTCAGCAGCTGTCGGATATTTATTAATAATACTCCTAAAAGTATTCCATAAAAAAGGATTACATGACTCCCTAACAGCATCGACAACACTTGTAGGAGTAATGTGATTATGGGTACATTTAATAGGCCACGAGCCTTCCCCGTTACATACGAAACGTGTGGAAGTATTAATTGCTCCTTCTTGCAAACCAATTAAAATATTAAAGGGTTTAAAC
>JAUVDE010000217.1 GCA_030595485.1 Draconibacterium sp. | reverse complement strand
GAAAGGTCTTAATTCTCGTGGATAGATGAGGCTCCAGGTATCGAGGAATACATTTCCATGCAAACTTAATTCGGTATTTTTTTCGTTAAACAGCATGGTGTAACTTCCGCCAAAACCAAACGAAATGTAATCGTATTCGCTGGCAAACGATGCATTTGCCGACCACACACGGTTACGGTCGTCGGAACTATGACTGTAGCTGGCCATCAGGTTAACCCAGCCATCGGCACCCGAGGCACCCGAGCTTTCAACAAATGGGTCGGCATAATGTCCTTCTTTAAAAGGGTCGATATTACTCGACGATGCCGATGTGTAGGCCGAAGCATTTGCATTAATGGTTAGCACATCGTCGTCGTTTAAAGGAATAGCCACAATAATAGATGGCGAAATATCTTGTAATTCTTCAGTTCCGAGGCCGCCTGTTACAGCAGCATTTCCTCCATCCTGCTCGTAATAATTAAACAGCATGTCAATTTCGGTGCTTTCCAGTACACGTTTTTTGTAGGTATTTCCTTGGTTTTTTTCGACCTTTTGGGCACTTAATAGCAGCACCGGAAATACAAGTAGTATTGTTAATAGTAGTCTCATTGTTTATTATTTTATTTCTCCCCTTTGGGGAGATTAAGAGGGGCGTTAATTACACCCACAACCGCCTCCGGTTTTTCCTCCGTTTGCTCCCGACGCCGCTTCGCGATACGACTGAAAAGTTGTATGAAACTTGTCAATGCTACGGTCGTTCAGTGCCATGTCTTTGTCGTTTATGTTTACTTTTTCGTATTCCTTTACAACGGTGCATGAGCCGAGTAACAGCAAGACTGCTCCGGCCAGGAATAATAATTCTTTCTTCATTGTGTTATTATTTTTTGCTTTTTAATTGTTCTGATTTTTTTCTTCCGTCTTCTGACTTCGGTCTTCCGAGCAAAACGTTTATTCTGTTTCTATTTTAATGTTTTTACTTTTATGAATATTCCCTTTGTCATCGATAATAATACACTCGATTTTTGGGAGCTGATTGATACGGTCGATACCGGCTTCGATGCCCATTACAAAAACTGAAGTTGCCAGAGCATCGGCTAATTCGGCTTGTGGAGCAAAAACGGTAGCACTAATAATTCCAGTTGCCGGATAACCTGTTCGCGGGTCGATAATGTGTGCATAACGTTTGCCTTTAAAATTTACATATTTTTCGTAGTCGCCCGAAGTTACTACGGCACCCTCTGTTATAGGTAAAAGCGCATAGGCTTTATTTTTGTTCATGGGGTTGGTAATGGCTACCTTCCAAAACTCTCCGTTGGGTTGTTTGCCCCAGGTGTTCATATCGCCCGAAGCATTTATAATGCCCGCTGATACACCTTCTTTTGTGAGCAAAGATTTGGCTTTATCGGCAGCGTAACCTTTGCCAATTCCTCCAAACCCAATTTTCATTCCAGCCTTTTTCAGATAAACAGTAGAATGCGTTTTATTTAGCTCAATGTTATGAAATCCAACTTTAGCTACCGAAGCTTTTATGGTTTCTTCGGAGGGCATGGCTGTCATGCTACCATCAAATTTCCAAATGCGATCCATCGATGCATAACTAATATCAAAAGCCCCATCGGTAAGCTGCGAAATCTTCGTAGCACGTTCAATCAGCATGAAAAGTTCAGGTGAAACTTTTACGGCCTTACTACCTGCATTCTTATTAATTGCTGAAGTTTCGGATTCAGTATCCCACGATGAGATGAGGTTTTCGATACGGGTAATTTCAGTAACTGCTATATCGATGTAAGCATCTGCTTCAGTCTGATTGTTGGCCACAACAGTTATTTCGAAACGGGATCCCATTAACTTTAGGCTCCGCTTAAAAGGCTGTTCGGCGAAAACCTGAAAACCGATTAGAACTAAGACTAATATTGCAGTTATGTATTTTTGCATTAGTTGATAAACGAATTGAGGTGTTTAATGTATTCTTCAGGTGTCATTTTTTTGTAACCTGTTTCTCCCATTACTTTTCCATTTTTATCAATAACAGCAACAAAGGGGAAATAGCCTTTCGGGTTGTATTTTTCCGCTAACTGTTTGTTAATTTTAACTTGCTCGCTTTCAACCTGATTTTTCTTTTTACGCGGGAAATCGGCTTTTTGCATAATGTAATGGTCTTTTGCATAAGCTTTAAAAGCTTCCGATTCCCAAATTTCCTTTTCAAGTTTCATACAGGGAGCACACCAGTCGGAACCAGCAAAAACCAGAACTATAGTTTTGTTTTCAGCAGCTGCTAATTCTTTCGATTTATTAAAATCGGTTTGCCAATCTTGTGCAAAAGCACCTACTGAAATGGTAAGCAACATTAGCATAACCATTAGCTTGTTTTTTATGCTTATAGTATTTTTCATATTGTTTAATTGTAAATAGCATCCAAATATCTGGATAAATAGATACTTATAACTCATTATTTGTAAAAATGTTTTACCCTTTAACAGTTTTTAATTGAAAATATAGATGCTCTCCGTTTAATAATTAATAGTTTCGACACAAGAATAGTGTAATTAAAGGTATGAGTTATAATCTTAAAATAGGTATAAGCTTGCTAATTTTAATTGTTAGCATAGCCTGTAATAGGCCGAGTAAGCCTGTGGAGAACAGTACTAAAGGTGAGGGTAAATTGATAGTGAAGGAGTTTAAAACACAATCGGGAAAGGTGTTTGTGGTTGAAGTCGATCATTCTGCAGGCGCCAGTATTTGTACTATTACGATTTCTCCCCAAAAATTTACTGCCGTTAATAACGTTCACCGAATTGAAAACACCGATCCGCTTAAGGATATCTTTCTGGCTGATTTGGATAACAATGGATTTGAAGAAATATACCTTGTTACCCAAAGTGCCGGTTCGGGGTCGTACGCAAGTATTTATGGATTAGCTTCGAATAAAGACAAAAGTGCAACACCTGTTTATGTTCGGCCAATTTCAGAGAAACAAAAAGAAAAGGGTGGTTTGTTTGAAGGATTTATGGGGCATAATTCGTTTAAAGTTGAAGAAGGGAAGTTGTTTAACTCATTCCCGGTATTTAAGGAAGGCGATTCGAATGCCAATGCAACAGGAGGAACACGAACAGTTGAATACCAATTAATTGCCGGAGAAGCAGGTTGGATTTTAGAAGTTCAAAAAATAGTCAACTAAAAATCTGCTGATTCTCCGGATTTGTAAAATCGAGTAGTTGGGTAAGCAAAATTAATATTAGCATCGGCATTAAAAGCGCGTAGTGTCTTTTGCCAAATTTCATTCTCCGAACCTCGTCTTTGTCTTGGATTACATAAATAGCGAACGGTTAAGCGCACACCAAATTCTTTGACGTCAGTATATACAATAGGAGTTAGATGTTTGTAGTAAATCATGTAATTTTTACTCGCTTCTAGAATTTCTTTTTTGGCACTTATTTCAACATCTGCCGAATGTTTTTTGATAATGTCTTCCAGGATAGTTTTTGCTTTCTCCCAATTGCTTTCAAAGGTTATATTTACTTTTATTTCATTCCAAATGTATTCAAAGCCTGAACTGTAATTGGCTTGTGGTTCAGAAAAAACTTTACCATTGGGTAAATGAATTATTCGCCCGGTGCTTTGGTCAGCTTCCACCCAATTCCCAATTTCAAGCATGGTGAATTGAAAAGGACGTACGTCGATAATATCGCCGGTGTTTGGACCAATCTGGACACGGTCGCCTACCGAAAAAGGTTTTCGGAAAAGAATAAAAAACCAGCCGGCTAAGTTGGTTAGTGGATCTTTTAAGGCAATGGCAATACCCGCAGTGAATAAGCCTAGGAAAGTTCCGAATTCTTCAAAAACAGGAAGCCAAACTGCACCAATAAATACAAAACCAATAAATGGAGTAATAAATGATAGGGTGCGTTTCCATTGGTAGCGCGTTTTTACATTGTGGGTTTGTCGCCAAACAAGGCGTAATACCATCAAACGGAAAAGCGAAAGCACAATAACAACGATTAGAGAGATTAGAATTTTCTGTTGAGTTTCAACGGCCAATCCGGTATTTTCAGTTATAATCGTACTCAGTTCGTTCATAGTAGTTCGTTCCGAAGTTATGTCATAAATTTACAAAAAAATATTCTTCTTTTCCACAGGCTTAACTATTCAAGGGATTTTTGGTCTTTTGAGTTTACAAATAATATGTGCGCTTTAGTCACTAAAACTTGAATCATTTGTCATTTTTTGAAAGCCTTTTTTAGTTTCCCAAAATTGAAAAATATATGATATTGTGCATAAATTGAAAAACAATGTCCCACAATGGGCCAGTATTTGACTTGTGTTGAGTTGCGTAAGAGTCATAATGTCAATAGGTTGTGGATTTTGGCATATTGTTTGTCTAAAAGTTTGCACGCTTATATACAGAATTTTAAACACAACACAAGGACGCAATAAATGAAAAAAGGAAATCAAATTAAAAGTATTATCAGGTGAAAAAAAACTGATTTGATACATGCCTGTTTTAATGAGATCACGCAAACCCGATTCTCATTTTGGACAATCAGGCGATATCAAATACTAAAAAGATTTTCTTAACATATTGTATCGTTTCTTGGTAAAAGAAAGATAATATGTACGTTTCTAAATTGAACAAAACAAAAATTAATTTAAAGCAAACAAATCGTTTGCAGGGGATCATAATTGCCTTGTTCATTATTTTGGTAGTGACAACAGCAGGGCAAGCTCAAATTCTGGATGGGAATTTCACATTGGCAGAATATGAGGAATCTCAAAATATATTAGTTAATACCAATGCTTCTTCAACTTGTCAGGTTGAAAAAATTTGGGCTACAACAACTGCTCAATCAGACTTACTTTTGGGTTTTCATAATGGTAACAGTGGAAGCGCAATCTTTCGCATGTACCTGGATACAGATAATGATCCTCAAACTGGTCTGCAAACGGAAACGTACGATACCGTTTATCATGTTGGAGGAGCTGAAATTGTATTAGAGGTTAACGTAAAAAATGGCTCAGTAAAGGTTTTTAGTTGGAATGGTAGTGAATTATTCGAAGATAAAAATGCAGATGTTCATGCAGCAATAGGTAATTACAATGGCAATGATGGGAAGTTCTTTGAGGTTTTGATTGGTATTTCGTTGTTTAAGGATATCTGTACAGCAGATGCTTACAATGTGATAAACCTAGCAAGATACATTTCGTTTTCTGGAGGAAATATTAACTCTTCGGTTTGTTATCAGGAAATTGTAGGATTTGGTATTGGTTTAGGGGGGAATTTGGCACCAGAAATTTCAAAAGTTTGTGCCGAAAATAATAGTACACTTTTAACATTAAACGACTATGATGGAACAATCGTTGGATGGCAATCGACCACGGATAATGGTTTAAACTGGATTGATATTGATAATATATCAAATGTATATACGGCTTCCAATTTAACCGAAACAACAATTTTCAGAGCTCTTGTGGTTAATAAAAATATCATCTGTGATGATGCAGGAATTGTAATTCTAAAATCTAAGTATGCCACAATATATGTAGAGCCTAGTAGTATAAGCACAGATGTTCAAACCGCATGTAACACTTACACCTGGATTGACGGAAATACTTACACATCAAACAACAACACAGCAACTTTTACATTAACAAATGCAGCCGGATGTGATTCAATCGTAACTTTAGATTTGACAATCAATACTGCAACTTCAGGAACAGACATTCAAACAGCTTGTAACACTTTCACGTGGATTGACGGAAACACTTACACCGCCAGCAACAACACCGCAACTTTTACATTAACAAATGCAGCCGGATGTGATTCAATAGTAACTTTAGATTTAACAATCACCGAATCAACATCAGGAACAGACGTTCAAACCGCATGTAATACTTACACCTGGATTGACGGAAACACCTACACATCAAACAACAACACAGCAACTTTTACTTTAACAAATGCAGCCGGATGTGACTCAGTAGTAACTTTAGATTTAACAATCACCGAATCTGAATCAACTGAAGAAATTGTTACAGCTTGTGATTCATACGAGTGGAACGGAGCGATTTATACAGAATCAGGAATTTATACGAATACCTTTGCGACAGTTTCGGGT
>JAUVDE010000425.1 GCA_030595485.1 Draconibacterium sp. | reverse complement strand
CCACTTGCGTTAGTAATGCCACCTAACAACATCAACGAGTCTTTTTCTATCGAAAGCAGTACATTCGAGTATTGGATTGGGTTACCCGTTAATTCATCAAGCACACAAACTGAAACATCAGCTTTTTGAGCATAACAATTTATAACATTTAACAATGTTACAACAACTGCCAACAATGGAAATACAATATGTTTGGTTAGTCCATCCATTCTTATTATCAACAACTTAAATCAGACAATGCAAGATATCAGTCCATTTCAATATTAAACAGAATCAAAATACGATTAGCGAATTAAATTTTAGGGCATTAATAAATATTTTCTACAAATAGAGTTTATGAAACTATTCAAAGAGGTTTGTTTTTAAACCAAAAGCTAAAATAATCGGTTTTAGCTTAACAAAAAATAATCGAGCTAAAAAAATTCAATTTTTGACCTAAACCGTGCTTTTTTCGAATAATCTCAAAGCGATTTCTTTTCAAATGCATCAATTTGCATTTATTAACAAAAATCTGTTTGAGAATAGCTTTTACTCGGGTATTTTCCGCCTTCAATCTTTATGATGTAAACAATTTTCCCATAACCGAGTTATTTATAGCAGAATTTAAGACAGCTAAAACTTTTATTAAGTTCAATTTTTATGAATAAAATCAAAAAGATTCTAATTGCTAACCGCGGAGAAATTGCCATTCGGGTTATGCGAACTTGCAGAGAACTAGACATTGAAACGGTTGCCATTTATTCCGAAGCCGACCGAACTTCATTACATGTTCGCTATGCACACGAAGCATATTATGTGGGAAAGGCTCCTTCTTCAGAGAGTTATCTGAATATCGAGAAGATATTAGAAGTTGCTAAAAGTTGCAATGCCGATGCAATTCACCCTGGATCTGGTTTTTTATCGGAGAATGCAGAATTTGCCAAAAGATGCAAAGAGGAGGGAATAATCTTTATTGGTCCATCTCCTGAAGTTATAGTACAAATGGGTGACAAAATACAGGCGCGTGAAGCAATGACAGCTGCAGGTATTCCAATTGTACCGGGCACCGATGGAGAAATAGAGACTGAAGAAGAAGTTCTGAAAGTTATTGACGAAATTGGTTTGCCGATAATGATTAAAGCATCGGCCGGCGGAGGCGGCAAAGGAATGCGTTTGGTTAAAGATCATTCCGAAGTAGTTTCAGCAGTTCGTGCAGCGCGTTCCGAAGCAAAATCGTCTTTTGGTAACGATGCCGTTTATATTGAAAAGTACATTACCTCGCCACATCATATCGAGTTTCAAATTATGGCCGACCAACATGGCAACGTTGTTCACCTATTCGAACGCGAATGTTCGGTACAGCGTCGTCATCAGAAAATGATTGAGGAAACTCCATCACCATTAATGACACAGGAACTTCGTGATGAAATGGGAAAATCGGCAGTGGAAGCAGCGAAAGCTGTAAATTATTATGGTGCCGGAACTATCGAATTTTTAGTGGACAACGACCTGAATTACTACTTCCTTGAGATGAATACACGTTTACAAGTGGAGCACCCAATTACTGAGCGTGTTACTGGAATTGATTTGGTGAAACAACAAATATTTGTTGCCGAAGGTCAGGAATTGGCATTTAAACAGGAAGATTTGCACCAGCGTGGACATTCGATTGAATGTAGGGTTTACGCTGAAGACCCGGATAATAACTTTATGCCAAGTGCTGGTAAGGTTTATAAAATATCGGCTCCACTGGGATTAGGTGTTCGTACCGATGGTTATGTGTACGAAGGTTATGAAATTCCGATTTACTACGACCCAATGATTTCAAAACTAATTGTTTGGGGAAAAACGCGCGATGAAGCAATTGCCAGAATGCGACGTGCATTGTACGAATACAAAATAACTGGTGTGAAAACTTCTATTAAAATGTTGGAACGCGTAATGAACAACGAAAATTTTATTTCGGGTGATTACGATACACACTTTATTGAAAAGAATCAAGAACAGCTATTCTCAAAAAACACCTCCGATGATTCAAACGATATGGTAATTATTGCCGCCTTCATCGATTATTTAGATAAAATAGGTAGTACCGATTCAGTAAGCAAAGAATTTGTTCCGGCACAAAGTCGTTGGAAAAAAATTCCTTATGTAAACCATTTTTAAGCGAAACTTATGGCAGTTGAAATAAAATTAGGCGATAGAGTTGCCTGGGTAAATCTCTTAAGTCAAGAAGGAAATATTCTTGAAGTTGAAGTGGACGGAAAGATTTACAATGTGGATTTAATGCACACCGCCGATGGTACATTTTCCATTCTTAATGGCGGACATTCGTACAATATAGAATTGGTTCCGGATGCCGAAGCCAAGAAATACACAGCTTATACTTTATACGACACCTTCGATGTGGAAGTAATTGATGCCGAGGCACGTTACTTAAAAAATCGAAATGCGAATGGCGCAGGCCCGAGCGATAATAAAATATCGTCGCCAATGCCAGGAAAAGTAGTTAACGTTTTGGTTAACGAGGGCGATGAAGTAAAAGAAGGTGATACCGTAGTTATCATTTCGGCCATGAAAATGGAGAGTGAATACAAAGCTCCAAAGGATGGTACAGTAAAAAAGGTACATGTAAAAGCCGAAGATACTGTTGACAGTAACCAAGTATTAATTGAATTAGATTAAAGCAAATAAATCATATGGATTTAAATGAAAAATACCGCCAATTGGAAGAGTTCAATGCAAAAGCAGAACTCGGTGGCGGAAAAGACAGAATAGAAAAACAACATGCAGTTGGAAAGAAAACAGCTCGAGAACGTGTATTGCAATTCCTCGATCCGGGAACATTTACCGAAATTGACAAATTGATGACTCACCGAAATTATGATTTCGGCATGGAGGCTCAAAAAGTTTTAGGTGATGGTTTAATTTCAGGATACGGAAAAGTAAATGGGCGTTTGGTTTATGTTTTTGCCCAGGACTTTACCGTTTTTGGTGGTTCGCTAAGTCGAGCCAATGCCGATAAAATTGTAAAAATTCAGGAGCTGGCTTTAAAAATGGGAGCCCCTGTAATTGGCTTAAACGACTGTGGTTACTCCAAAATTTTCTGAAATCATATAATCAACTCCCAGGCCAAATCCAAAACCAAATTTTGAACTTGATTCTAAGCTGCCTA
>JAUVDE010000276.1 GCA_030595485.1 Draconibacterium sp. | reverse complement strand
ATTGATAAATTCATTACTTTTTGTTACTAACTTATACAGACCACTTTTTGTCCCTATCCAAAGGTCATTGTTAAAGTCAAACTCTAAACAGGTAACCGATTTATTGTTTAATACTCTGATTAACTTTTCAGGCAAAGAATTTTGCTCGAATTTATTTTTTAGCAAATTTAATTTCGAAAGCCCTCCACCAGTTCCAATCCAAAGGTTATGGTTATTGTCCTCCAACAGATAGTTAACAATATTATTGGTTAGTGAATTGTTATCGTGGAAATTGTTTTTGTATATTTTAAATTCATAACCGTCGTACCTGTTTAATCCATCATTGGTTCCAAACCAAATGAATCCTTTGCTATCCTGAATCATTGTTTTCACAACATTTTGAGACAGGCCATCATCAGTTGTTATAGTTTCTACTTTTTTATATAATTGTGCAGATGTGCTTATTTGTAAAAGAAGTAAGGTTATGGCGATATTGATAAAACTGTATTTCATTAACTAAACATTTGATTTGAGATCAAAAGTACTAATACCGGAAATGAAGAGATACCTAACAAATGTAAAGAAAAAAGATAAATCTACTTTATGTTCTGGATGATTTAATTATTGCTTCCCAAAATGTTATGTCTAACAAATTGCATCCCAAATCGGTATTACCAAGTTTATCACTACAATTCCCTACCACACTCGAATGGATTAGCCTCAGTGCTTTGGATTATATTCTGCATCGATTCTAGGGACTGAAGGAAATTAAGGACGAATCAAAACTGCATTATGAATACTTTATTTTAAGACTAAAGAGCGTGATGGAGAATTCGTTTATTTTGTTCTATCCATAATGATTTGTACCCCTTTCCTGCACCCTTCAAAAATAATAAAAGCCTGTAAGGTATTGACTTACAGGCTTTTTAATTGTCACATTGAGTACCCCGGAAGGGATTCGAACCCATGACATTCGCCTTAGAAGGGCGACGCTCTATCCAACTGAGCTACCGGGGCGTCCTTATTGCAAATTTGCGGTGCAAAAGTATAAATCAAATCTCAAAAAACAAACATCATTAAAGATTTTTAATTGTGATTGCTGAGATTTAATACTTCTACAGCAAATGAATATCGTTCGCTTTACATTCTTTTAGCATCTCATCGGGCCAAATGCTCGATTGGATTTCGCCAATATGTGCTTTTTTTAAGAAAAACATACACAAACGCGACTGCCCTATTCCACCACCTACTGTTAACGGCAGCTCATCATTCAGCAGCATTTTATGCCAAAGCAATTCTTTGCGGTCTTCAGCACCACGAATTGCAAGTTGTTTGTTTAAAGCATCTTTATCAACACGAATACCCATCGACGAAATTTCGAAAGCACGATTCAATACACTATTCCAAAGAATAATATCGCCGTTTAACCCAATACAACCGTCAGCTGTAGCTGTACTCCAATCGTCATAATCAGGAGCACGACCGTCGTGAATTTCGCCATTTGGCATTTCGCCACCAATTCCGATAACGAAAATAGCCCCGTGTTTTTTGGCTTCTTCTGTTTCGCGCTCAAATGGCGTTAAATCAGGATATTTAGCGGCCAATTCTTCGGTATGAATAAATTTTATTTCTTCTGGTAATTCAGGTTCAATGTCTAAATACGTTTCCGAAATATGATATTCAGTACGAACCAGTGCCGCATAAATTTTATTTACAACATATTTTAAATAATCAAGGTTACGTTCCTCTTTTGAAACCACTCGCTCCCAATCCCACTGGTCGACATACAAGGAGTGAATATTTGTCAACTCTTCATCCGGGCGAATTGCGTTCATGTCTGTATATAAACCAAAGCCTTCCTTTATTTCTAAATCGGCCAAAGCCATTCTTTTCCATTTGGCAAGCGAATGTACAATTTCAGCCACATCATCGTCCAAATCTTTCATCGGAAAAGCAACCGGGCGCTCAACGCCGTTAAGGTCGTCGTTTATACCTGTACCTTTTTTCACAAAAAGTGGTGCAGTTACCCTACGCAAACGTAATTCGGAAGCAAGGTTTAACTGAAAAAAATCTTTTATCTGTTTAATGGCTTGTTCGGTTTGACTAACGTCTAATACCGATTTGTAATTTTTAGGAATTGAAAGTTTCATTCTTATTGATTTGTCTGTTTATAATCTTATCAGTTGCAAGCAAAAATATAATTTACTTTCAATTTAAAGGAAATATTGCATCAAAAGTTTTAAAAACAAATCAATATGTTAATTTTTCACACGAAATATTGTTTGTTCTCAAAAAAATTAATGGATAGGATTGTTACTTTTGTTGCTCAAGTTTATGGCCAATTTTAGCAAAAATATTCCAAGACTTTATTTGATTAAAATTTCCAAGTGGTTTAACATGGTTATGCCCATAATGTTGCTGTTTTATAAAGGTAATGGCATGGGCACGTATGAACTATTTGTATTGAAAGCCATTTATTCGGTTGCGGTAGTTGTCATGGAAATTCCCTCAGGTTGGATGGCTGATGTTTGGGGACGCAAAAAAACACTTGTTTTGGGAAGTATTTTGGGAAGTCTTGGTTTTCTTATTTATAGCTTCTCTTATGGATTTTTGGCCTTTGTTGTTGCAGAAATTGTACTTGGCATTGGATTATCTTTTATTTCTGGTGCCGACTCAGCCATGCTATACGATAGTTTAAAGGCCGATAATAAAACTGAAAAATACACCCGCGAAGAGGGACGCATCACTTCTGCTGGTAATTTTGCCGAAGCCATTGCAGGAACTGTAAGCGGTTTACTTATTTATTTTAGTTTACGCACACCATTTTACTTTCAGTTTGTGGTTGCTGCCATGGCAATTCCCGCGGCATTTACTTTAATTGAACCAAAAATTCATTCTACCGAGCCTGTACTTTCCATTAAAAAGCTGGTAAAGAATATCCGAAGTACCTTAGTTTCCGATAAAAATCTTAGAGTTGCAATTTTGCTTTCTGCAGTAACTGGAACCGCTACCCTAACCTTTGCCTGGTTAGTTCAGCCCTTTTTTATTGCCATAGGTTTACCCGAAATATATTTTGGTTTTTTTTGGACTGCTTTGAACTTAAGTGTTGGAATTTCTTCCATATTTGCCCATAAAGTAGAAGAGTTCTTAGGGAAACAATGGTCAATCTTACTGGTAATAGTATTTCTCTCAGCCGGGTACTTTTTTACCGGAATAACCATTTCTTATTGGGGACTTAGCTTTCTATTTTTGTTCTACTTAGCTCGCGGAATAGCTACACCAATTTTTAAAAACTACATAAATAAATATACCGAAAGTGAAGTGCGGGCCACTATGTTATCGGTGCGTAATTTTATAATACGGATTGCTTTTGCAGTAATTGGGCCCTTATTGGGCTGGATTACCGACAACGTAAGTTTAGATAAAGCTTTTTTATTAGCTGGTGGTATTTATTTAGTTTCAGCTTTTGTAGTCGTAATTCCCTGGCTTAAGAACAAACCAGTTCCCCCTGAGAAATAACAGGTTTGAAACCTACTAAAAGTAAGTACACAGTATATTCTCAAAAAGTTTTATGAATTGCTTTAAAGCAGTATTTTCAAACCATCGTAAGCCATAAATACATTTTTAGGTAATTCTTTTTGAATGTCTTCATATTTTCCAAAGGCGTGGCTAATGTGTGTTAGATAGGTACGTTCTGGATTGATTTTATCAACCACAGCCAAAGCTTCTTCTAGGTTAAAATGCGAAAGGTGCTTTTCTTTTCGAAGGCAATTTACAATTAGTATTTTTGAACCTTTTACCTTGTCCAACTCCTTATCTTCAATGAAATTTGTATCAGTTATATAAGTTAAATCCCCCACCCGGTAGCCATAAACTGGCAATTTATGATGCAAGCATCGAATTGGTATAAATTCAATGTTATCAATAGCGAACGGATTATTGTTTACTTCCCTTAAGCGCATCTTCGGAATGCCAGGGTATTTAAATTCAGCAAATACATAATTGAATATTCGTTTTATGGCTACCTGCACTCTTTCTTCAGCATAAATCTCCATTGGATTTTTCTGAACCCAATTGTACGAGCGAATATCATCGAGCCCAAATATATGATCGACATGCTCGTGAGTTAACAAAATAGCGCGCAAAGATTTTACCTGCTCACGCAACATTTGTTGTCGAAAATCGGGACCGGCATCAATTACAAAATTAGAGCCACCTATTTTTAATAGAAGCGAGGAACGTAATCTTTTATCTGTAACATCGTTTGATTGGCAAACTTCACAATCGCAGGCAACCACAGGAACTCCCTGAGAAGTACCTGTACCCAAAAAGGTAGCTTCAATTTGTAAAGTTTTGTGTGTTGACATAAAGCAAATGTAAGAAAAGTGCTTTTGAAACAGGGAGAATAGTTACTTTTGCAAAAATCTTTTAACAATGGCAGCACTTTATCTTGTACCCAATGTTTTGGCCGAAGGCGATTGGCAAACTGTTTTACCAGCGCAGGTTCATACTATTCTTACCGAAACAAAATATTTTATTGTAGAGAATATTCGTACCGCCCGCCGATTTATGAAACAGGTTAACCGTGAGATAAATATTGATGAGTGTACTTTTTACGAGATAAATAAACGTACAAAACCTCAGGATCTACCTTTGTTTTTAAAACCTTTGGTTGATGGAAAAGATGTTGCTGTAATATCGGAAGCGGGCTGCCCCGGTGTTGCCGATCCAGGCGCTGATGTTGTTCGCATTGCCCACCAACGGGGAATGAAAGTGGTTCCTATTGTTGGACCATCATCCATACTATTAGCCTTAATGGCTTCGGGGTTAAACGGACAGGATTTTGCATTTAGAGGTTATTTGCCGGTTAAACCCTTGGAAAGGGTACGTGCTATTTCTGATTTAGAGAAAACGTCTAGAAACAGCAAACAAACTCAAATTTTTATCGAGACTCCCTACAGAAACAATCAGCTGATTTCTGATATTCTAAAAACATGTGCGCCTTCTATACTTTTCTGTATAGCAGCAAATATTACTGGCGAAAATGAATTTATTCAAACCAAAAGCATTCAGGATTGGAAAAAGAATGGTACGCCAGATTTACACAAACAACCTGTAATATTTTTGATTGGGTAAT
>JAUVDE010000277.1 GCA_030595485.1 Draconibacterium sp. | reverse complement strand
TCGCCAAAAGTATGAACAAAATCTCCTGCCTCCAATCCGGCGGCTTGCGCCATCATCATGGTTAAAAGCGCGTATGAAGCAACATTAAACGGAACACCCAAAAATACATCGGCACTACGTTGGTACAGCTGGCACGAAAGTTTTCCATCGGCAACATAAAACTGAAAAATAATATGGCAAGGAGGTAAATTCATTTTGTCCAATTCGCCAACATTCCATGCACTAACCAAGTGGCGGCGCGAGTCGGGATTGGTTTTAATCTGTTCCAACACCTGCGAAATTTGGTCAATTTTTGTTCCATCGGGAGTAGGCCAACTGCGCCATTGGTAACCATAAATATGTCCCAGGTTACCATCATCATCAGCCCATTCGTTCCATATGCGAACACCATGGTCTTGTAAATATTTCACATTGGTATCACCTTTTAAAAACCAAAGCAATTCGTAAATAATAGATTTTAAATGCAGCTTTTTTGTGGTGATCATTGGGAATCCTTTGCTTAAATCGAAACGCATTTGATGTCCGAATCGACTAATTGTACCTGTTCCGGTGCGGTCTTCCTTAACCGTTCCTTCCTCTAAAATGGTCTCCAACAAATCTAAATACTGCTTCATGTTTCTACTATTTCTTGCAAAAATAAAATTTTGAAAAAGGTTGCGTCAAAGTTGAGTCATTTAAATATCCACAATTGTTTAGAGGTTGTTAACGGGATTGTCATTTCGAAGGAAGAATGACTAAGCAATCGCCTGTTAAAAGCTAAGTAGAAATGGGTTTCTCGCGATGCTTGAAATGACAGAATATTTGCTTCAATTATTCTTCCGGATTGATTTTCGAACCACACTTCTTGCAAAAAACAGCGTCGTCGTCATGTGCTGGGCAAAGGCAGTGTTGGCAAACCTGTGTATTTTGTTTTGTTGATGGATTGATAATTTCAGCCGTTACAATTCCGGTAGGAACAGCAATAATGGCGTAACCCATAATCATTACAATGCTGGCAAAAAATTGCCCTATGGGAGTTTCGGGGCTAATGTCGCCATAACCAACAGTAGTAAGTGTTACAATTGCCCAGTAAATACCACGAGGGATACTTGTAAAACCGTGCTGTGGTCCTTCGACAATATACATTATGGTACCAACAACAATTACCAGTATTACTACAAAGAATATAAATACGCTAATTTTTTCGCGGCTTGCCCACATTGCTCTTGCCAATACTCTGCCAGCCTGTGTGTAGCGGGTTAGTTTCAGGATACGAAAAACACGTAACAAACGTAAAATACGAATAACCACTAAACTGTGTGAACCGATTATAATGAGACTTAAGTAGGTTGGGATTACGGATAGAAAATCAATTATTCCGTAAAAGCTAAAAATATAACGGAAAGGTTTTTTTACAATGATAATTCTAAGCATATACTCCAAGGTGAAAATAATGGTAATTACCCATTCCAGAATTTTAAGGATTGATTCGTTGTTTGCGAGAATGGTAGGAACGCTTTCGAGTACCACCAAGGCAACACTGATGAGAATAATAATTAACAGCGAGACATCGAAATATTTGCCGGTGGGAGTGTCCGCTTCAAAAATTACCTCGTAAATTTTCTGTTTGGTTTTGTTCATTCGTAACAAAATTGAATTTTAAATATACAATTTATTTCAGAACAGCTAAATAGTAACTTGTTTTTAGGTATTGTTTGAGGTGATCTGAAATAAAAAAGCCTTCCCCGCTAACGAGGAAGGCCTTTGGAGTATATAAAGGTTGATTTTTTTATAAAACAGTTTCAACTTTTTGGTAAGGTAAGTTGAAAGCTTCGGCAACTCCTTCGTACACAACTTTGCCATCAACAACATTTAAACCTTTGCGTAAAGGTTCGTTATCAATACAAGCTTGTGTCCATCCTTTTCCTGCAATTTGAATTGCATAAGGAAGTGTTGCGTTTGTAAGCGCGATTGTAGAAGTACGTGGCACAGCACCCGGCATATTGGCAACGCAGTAGTGTAATACATCGTGAACAAAGAAAATTGGTTCGGCGTGCGTTGTTGCAACAGTAGTTTCGAAACAACCACCTTGGTCAACTGCAACATCTACCATTACTGTTCCCGGTCGCATTGTTTTAAGCATTTCTTTGGTAACCAAGTGAGGCGCTTTTGCACCCGGAATAAGTACCGCACCAATAATTAAATCGTGTGTTTTAATCATGTCGCGAATATTGTATTCGTTACTCATCATGGTTTTAACGTTAGCTGGCATAATATCATCCAAATAACGCAAACGTGGTAACGAAATATCCATAATGGTAACATCAGCGCCAAGTCCTGCAGCCATTTTTGCAGCTTCGGTTCCAACAATACCACCACCAATTACTAATACTTTAGCAGGAGGAACTCCAGGAACACCACCTAAAAGTACACCATAACCACCATATGTTTTCTCAAGGTATTTTGCACCTTCCTGAACCGACATACGACCAGCAACTTCACTCATTGGAACCAATAATGGAAGAGAACGATCGTCTAGCTCAACAGTTTCGTAGGCCAAACAGATTGATTTATTCTCAATCATTGCATTGGTTAAAGCTTCACCCGAAGCAAAGTGGAAATAAGTATACAAAATCTGACCTTTTTTAATCAGCTTGTATTCTGGCTCAATTGGCTCTTTCACTTTAATTATCATTTCAGCAATGCCATATACATCTTCAATAGCAGGAAGCATTTTTGCGCCTGCTGCAATGTAATCCTCATCAGGGAAACCACTGCCGTTACCACCACCTGCTTGAACATAAACTTCATGTCCACGCTTTACTAACTCTGCCGCTCCAGCCGGTGTAAGGGCAATGCGGTTCTCGTTGTTTTTAATCTCCTTTGGAACTCCTATTATCATCGTGAAAAAATTTAAGTTTTATTTCGAGACCAAAAATATACAGCTATGGGTGACAAAAACATGATAAAACTTAATAATTCGAACATTTGAAGGCTTTAAAGTGATTTCTTGATAAATGTCAAGAAACTGTCATTTAACGTTATAATTAAATTTCAAATTGAAAAAAATTATAATTCATTGATTTCAGTTTGATAGTCTTATATTTGCTTTCTTTTAAAACATATTATACAACATGCCGACAGTATCAGACCGGGGAAGGATAATGCCTGATTCACCCATCAGGAAATTGGCGCCTTTAGCAGAGAAAGCAAAGGCGGACGGGAAGAAAGTGTTTCATTTAAATATCGGTCAGCCCGATTTACCAACTCCACCTGAAGCGCTTGCGGCAATTAAAGCCATCGATCGTATTATTTTGGAATATACGCCAAGCGAGGGGATTTTATCGTTTCGTGAAAAGCTGGCGGAATACTACCATAAATTTAATATTGATGTAACTGTTGATGATATTATTATTACATCGGGTGGTAGCGAAGCTGTAACTTTTGCTTTTATGAGTTGCCTCGACCCAGGTGATGAAATAATTGTGCCCGAGCCGGCATATGCAAACTACGAAGCTTTTGCAATTGTTGCCGGTGCAAAAATTAAACCACTTGTTGCCGATATTGATGAAGGATTTGCCTTGCCTCCAATTGAGGAATTCGAGAAGTTAATTACCCCAAAAACTAAAGGGATTTTAATTTGTAATCCGAATAATCCTACTGGGTATTTATATACACAGCAAGAAATGAACGCGATTCGTGACTTGGTTAAAAAGTACGATTTGTATTTATTTTCTGATGAAGTTTACCGCGAGTTTTGTTACACGGGCGCTCCTTATATTTCTGCTTTTCATTTAGAAGGAATTGAGCAGAACGTTGTTTTAATCGATTCAGTATCGAAACGTTATAGTGAATGTGGACTGAGGATTGGAGCATTAATTTGCAAAAATGAAGAGGTAAAAACCAACGTGATGAAATTTTGCCAGGCACGTTTAAGTCCGCCACTAATTGGGCAAATTGCTGCTGAAGCTTCGTTAGATGCCGATCCACAATACATGTTGAATAACTATAATGAATATGTAAACCGTCGTAAATTTTTAATTGATGGTTTGAATCGTATTGATGGTGTTTACTCGCCAATTCCGATGGGCGCATTTTATACCGTTGCACGTTTGCCGGTAGATAATTCTGATAAATTTTGCGCGTGGTTACTTTCCGACTTTGAATACGAGAATCAAACTGTTTTTATGGCTCCAGCTTCCGGTTTTTATACCGCTCCAAATCGTGGAGTCGACGAAGTACGAATTGCATACGTTTTGAAAAAAGAAGACTTAGCTATTTGTCTGAAAATTTTAGAAGAAGCATTAAAAGTTTATCCGGGGAGCAAGGTTCGCCAACAAGTGAAAGCAACAAATTCTTAAATTTAGATAATAAATCGTTTGGGTCTTGCGTTATTTTGAAAACTTAACTGAATCAGAATGAACGCAAAAGTACTAACACCTTCACAATTTAACTTATTTGATAAACAATTTTTTGTAAGTAGAATTACCTGTTTCCTTTTCATTGGTCTTCTGTTAATGTACTTAATAGAAACTAGTGGTATTGGAGCTACTGTAGTTTGCTTGAGTCTTATTTCATTATTTCTTGTTCAATTTATTTTTCAATTTCAATTATTGAATGGACTTCTGGGCGGGATAATGTTTTTGCTGGGGGTTTATTTTTCTTTGGCAGTTTGGTCTGAGTTTACTGATTTTGAAGTGGTAACTCGAGCAGCTCGTCAATTGTTAATTATGGGTTGGGGAGGATGTTTGCTCGTAATTGGCTTAGCTGTTTTACTCATTAGAAGTGCCTTGTTACAAGAATAAAAGAATGGTGTTGGGTTAAAAAGGAAGATTACTTGGCTACCAATGATACATTTTATTTTAGCATCTTTATCATATGTAGCGAAGCAAAGCAATATAGAAGTAGCAATAAAAAACATAAAAAATCCGGGTTGAATATTCAACCCGGATTTTCTTTTATCGTATAAACTGATTAGCTCAAATTCTTAACTCTTTCCATTGCTTCCAATACATTTTCTCTGCCTGCAAAAGCAGAAAAACGGAAGTAACCTTCGCCGGCTGGACCAAATCCCGAACCGGGCGTTCCAACAACATTTGCTTCGTTTAGTACTTTA
>JAUVDE010000297.1 GCA_030595485.1 Draconibacterium sp. | reverse complement strand
CCCCGTCTACAGTGAACGCCGGGCAGGCCCTTGGGGGGCCAAGGGTAGCGCAGGCAATTATTCTTCCTCTTTATTCCATTTTTCTTTTATGCTTCCCAAAAACTCTTTCCCAAATATCCATCCGATGGCGATTACACCTCCGAGGAAGGTCCAGATGATTAGTATCATGGGTTTATTGGGCTTGGACTTTTCTAATGGCACCGTTACCGGTTTAAGAATTGAAAACACTGGTGTGTCTTCTTTTACCTGGATACGGGCTTGTTCCATTTGTTGTGCCAGTTGGGAGTAGACATCAAAAGCCAGTTGGTAGTCGCTTTGTAAACGTTCTTCCTGGGTGCGGGCACGGGCAGAGGTTACGTTTTTGTTTTTATCGCGGAAATTCGCCAGCGCTGTCTGGGCATCCTCAAATTCTGTTTTATTGTCGTGGTAACGTTCTTCGATAAATTTTAACTGTGCCGAAGCTTTTTCTATTTTAAAAGTAGTAATGTATTTCTGTAGAAGTAGTTGAGCCTTTTGTGCAATTTCGGCAGCTAGTTTGGGTTGACTGGAGTTTACATGCAAGGTAACATAGCCGTCTTTGTCGTTGGTTTCGAGGCTAACTCCATTGGATAATATCTTACGAACACTTTCCTGTTCTTTTGTCAGATAGATAGGCTGGTTTTTGTCGATGGTCGTGGTTAAAGGAAGTTCTTTTTCGGCTTTTGGCTTAATCGCCCCAAGAATAACAAAAGGAAGGCCTATGGTGTATTTTTTTATAGATGAAAGGATGCCCGGTTTATAATATTCCGTATAGTACTCGTAAATGGAAACCGGATGATCTACCTCCTGAAAAGTAAAGGGTGTGTTCATTAGCTCCAACTGGAAAGGTACACTTTGTACAATTTGTGGATATACATAGGGAGAAAGTTCGGCACTTCCTTTGTTTAAATCGCCAAGGTTAAAACCTGCCATTGCTGCCAGAGAAGATAAGCCACCCATTTTTGATGAGCCATTGGAGATTTGTGGAACCATAGTGGTGGAGGCGGTGTATTCTTTTGGCGAGAGCAAGGCTACGGCTAAACCAATACACATAAACAGTAGTACAGTTTTAATTATAAATTTTCGTCCGTTCCAGATTGTTTTGGCCAGGGCTATTAGATCTATTTCATCGTCGGGGGGGGGCGTGTTCTTTATATTGTCGTTCATGGTATCAAATTATGATTTTTAAATTATTGCATTGCCCTGTGGGGCGGATGTCTTAACAGACTGATTTTACTTTTTACTATAGCTGAAAAAGTAAATACGAAGAAGGCATTTCTGAGCCCGCGGTTGCGTTCGCTTCACACAGAAAACTAGCGTTTGATGACTAAAATAAAAGAACTCCTCCCGATTATCATCGGGACTCAAACAGCTTTGATTTTTACGTCCTCTTCACTTGTTTTCTAGCTCACCGCCCGAGGCCGGACCTGAAGATGAGTAGTGAGTGTATTATATATTGCGTTCTCTTTGTTCGTAAAAGCTCTAAAAGTTTATGTCTTTTACTTAACCTTTTTGTTTTGTTGCCTGATCGTCTTTCCCTTCGGGAAGGGAAAGATAAGAGATAAGGTCAGAGAAACAAGTTTCACTAATTTATTGATATCCCTTCTCATCTTCACTTGTTTTTTTGCTCACCGTCCGAGGCCGATCCTGAACATGTTTATTGTTTGATATTATTTTGTATTCTTTTTATGTCCTCTAGCGAGGTGATGATTTCCCGTCGGTCATACTTCCCTCGGGAAATCGTACTACTAACATTGTTGTGGTATTCGGACCTTCTTCTTTCAATTCTTAATTCATGCTGCGATTCCGCGAGGAAGGCAGTGACGCAGCGGTCTCATGCCTTTACTAGAGAATATTAATAGAATTGTATTTTTCCATTTTTTTAGGATTAATCCTCCGACTCCTTTGGAGTCACCTCCTTTAAAAAAGGAGGACTTATTCTAAACGTATTTTGTCTTTTTTAGTTCGTCAAGCTAACAATTGTTGCGGCAGATAGGGCTAATGACGTGAGTACACTTACGATTGCCATCCACTGACCGGTACCCGGTTTCTTCTCCGGTTTTTCGGGTACTATTACCACACTGCCTGGTAATACTTCGGGATAGGATTTTATTCCTAAAAAGCTTTTGGTGGGTGCCGCATAACCATTGGCGTATTTTACATATACCTTTGTTTTGTGTGCTCTGTTGGCAAATCCACCGGTTTGTTTGATGTAAAATTTGGCATCTTGTCCGGGTTGGTAGGTAACCGAGTAGGGATTTAATACGGTACCCGATATTTTTACGGTTTGCATAAATTCAGGAATATAAATCATGTCTCCATCGCGTAATAGTAGATCGCTTTCACCTCCCGGGTTATCTAATATTGTTTTTAAATCGATGGCAATGTTTTCAGCACCCAGTTCGGATGTGTTTCTTCGTAAAGTAGCTCCATCGACAAAAGCCTGAGGGGTGATTCCCTGTGCCAAAGCTATTAAATCGGAAATACGTTGATTTTTATGGCGTAAGGCATAAACGCCCGCATATACTACTTCTCCGGTAATGGTTGCCCGACCCTGTTCGCGGTAACCCGGCGCCCGTTTTATGGATACCTGGTCGTAGGGTTGTAGCTCGAAGTTAATATTGTCGTCAAGCTGAAGATTACGCGAATGATTGATGGTAAATACATGTACCAAAGTGTCGGTAAGTTTAGCGGCCTCGGAATAAGATAAACGCCTTGAAATTTCAATAAATGTACTGTCGGCAGCTTCGGTAAAACCACCGGCCATAAACAATACATCGCTTACGCTTGTGTTTTCGGACCAAGGCAACTGCCCCGGTGTCATCACCTCTCCACTGATACTGATGTATGGCTGTTCTCCTATTTCGAAGTGCGATTTAATATTTACAATGTCTTCTTGTTGCAATTCGATATTGGCTTCGCCACTGGCGACCTTACTTACATCGAAGGCAATAGTGGTGGTTGTCAAGTCGGGGTTAAAACGCGTAATGATTCCACGGTTTTGAAATACATCGGGTGTAAGTCCATCGGCTTTTACCATTAAACTGAGCAGTGACATACCCGCAGTCCATTCGTATTCTCCGGGGCGGTAAACAGCTCCCGAAATGGTAATGCGGTTTTCGAAACTTTCCATAATAACATCGTTGGTAATGTTATCGCCATTTACTAATGGTGTAGTGGCAATGTTATCAAACACAACATCGATAATCTGTTGCCCCTGCTGGGTTTTACGTTTAATTTGTGTTTTGGCCAAATAGGCATCTTCGGTAAAACCACCTGCAAAACGAATGAGCTCGTTTAACATTTCACCTTCTTTTAATTCAAAAATACCAGTGCGTTTAAATTGCCCGTTAATCTCCACCCTTTTTTCGGCGGGAGGGATAAAGATTATGTCGTTGTCTTTTAAAAGGATATTATTAGAAGGATTGGCATCGACCAAAAACTGATATACATCGATGGTTTTTAAGGTTTGGTTGTTACGAATGATTTTGATGTTTCGGAAGGACCCAATTGCGCTGGGGCCACCCGAGAGATAGAGTGCATTAAAGACTGTAGCCGTTACCGGAAGAGTGTAAGTGCCCGGTGTGCCAACTTCACCCAAAAGATTTACCTGCATGGAGCGGAGTTGCCCCATGTTTACCTGCGCAAAGGTGCCGGGATTATTGCTGCCCATGTCGGAATATATATCGGTTAGGCGTTGTTTAATTTTGATTGCGGCATTGGTAAAGGTAAGTCCTGCCACATACAAAGGCCCCACATCGGGAATCATTAACTGGCTATTCTGGTTAACCGTTAGCTGGTAGTTATTTTGTGAGTTTCCCCAGATGTTAATCAGAATTTCGTCGCCAATGCTTATTTCGTAGTTTTTTGGTGTTTGAATATTAAGCGATGGCTCAAATGTCAAGTTCTTGCTGTTAAAAAGGTAAGAGCCAAATACACGTCCGTTTACATTTAAAACACTTTGGCGGGTCGATTTCTCTACATCCTCTTGCTGTTCTACCATTTCGGAGGCAGCCTCAACTGGGTCGGTAATCACCTGTTCACTTGTTCCACTTTCGCCTATGCGATTTTCAAATTCCTGAATTTGTTGTTCCGTTGCTCCTTTCTGACGTGCCATATTGGCTGCGTCTTGCGTTGACAGACCGGCATCCTTCATGGCTTTTTGTGCCTTTTTAATGTCGGATTGTGGCAGTGATTTTACATCTACACTTTTTACGTCTTGTGCAGTTACTGAAAGTAGCACTGTTATGCAAAGTAAGATGGTAAAAGTTGTTTTAATCAGGTGTTTCATATTGTTTGTTGTTGTTTGTTATCAAGTAAGAACTTTGCAAGCGTGATGAGGCTCCTTTGTCGAGACTCCTTGGAGATTCTTGCAATCAATTTTGTTTGGTAGGAGAATATTTCCTAAAAATTTGTGAATGGCAAGGCTCACCGCCCGAGGCTGGCCCTGAATATGTTGTGGTTAATGTTTTATTTAAAAGTTCTGTGTTGGTTTCCCCCTTGGGGGCTAGGGGTAGCGTTGGACTATTGTATTTTATCATTTTTGCTGGCCACTTTACACTGCCCAAATAAAAAGCGAATTGTTGCTTGCCAGGTAATCGTCTTTTTCATTTTCATTTAAAACCAAAAATCGAATCTTTCGATTAATTAGATTTTCAGCTTTTTCGGTTAAGGCACTCACATAAGCTTTGTCGAT
>JAUVDE010000459.1 GCA_030595485.1 Draconibacterium sp. | reverse complement strand
ACTGCCCGGCATTCCAATAATATCGGGTTCTCCTTCGCTGTCGATAACCATGTGCCCCAAATGTCCGGCTTTGCTAAAAGCTCCTTGATATGGTTTGCCTTCGATTAGAAGCGCTCCGCCAACACCGGTTCCTAGCGTTACCATGGCAACATTTTTTTTGTCTCTGGCAATTCCGTATCGTGCCTCAGCCATCATTGCCGAAATGGCATCGTTTAATACAAACGATTGGGTTTTTAGAAAATCAGTCCAATTAAAATTCTCCAATCCTTCTAAACGCCCCGGCATAAAAGCAATTGCAGTATTATCAGAGTTTGGTAAACCTGGTGCCGAAATTCCAACAAAAGAATTATTATCAGGAAATTTATTTTGAATATCACCCACCACTTTGGCAATGGCGGCTTTCCAAATACTATCGTCCCCGTCGTTGGTGGCTTCGTTATATTCGTGTAAAATGTTACCCAACTCATCAATGGCAACTGCTTTAATTCTTGTTCCTCCCAAGTCAATTCCAATGGCTATTTCCGACATATTTAGGTTTTTAATGATTTGTTCTTTTAAGATTAGCTTACTCATTTAACAAGCAAAAATGTTTTTAGCTTTCTCCATTAAACTCTTTAATTGCATCTACAATTGCAATAATATTATCGACCGGAACATTGGCTTGAATGTTGTGAACCGTATTATAAACGAATCCACCATCCTTTGCAAAAATATCGCATAAACGAAGTACTTCTGACCTCACTTTTTCAGGAGTTGCGTAAGGTAATGTTACTTGTGTATCGATACCACCTCCCCAAAAAACGAGATCTTTCCCGTAGGTCTTTTTTAAATGAACAGGATCCATTCCTGTGGCATTTATCTGCACCGGGTTAATAATATCGAAACCAGCTTCGATAAACCGCGACATAAATGGTTCAACCGCACCACACGAGTGTTTAAACGTTTTCCAATTGGTGTTGGCGTGAATCCAATCATTTACTTTTCTGTAATACGGCAACCATAAATCGTCGAATTGCTCGGGAGCACAAAATGTTGAGTCTTGCGTTCCAAAATCGGTTCCGCATATAAAAACGGCATCTATATTATCGCCAATCACTTCGTGTAAACGAGCGTAATTCTCCACCGCAATTTCTGTTTGCCGCTCAAAAATTGCTCGGATATAATCGGGTCGCATCAGAATACTCATGTACCACTCCGTAATATCGCGAATACCCTTTGGCTTTTTCAATTTAATACCCGGCACATGGGCAATATCACCCAAAGCCGTTCCTCCAAGTCCGGCAACTACAGCTTTTCCTGTGGCACGTGCTTTCTCAGTTGTTGTTTTCCAGTATTCCAAATTACTTTCCGAAACAAAACCATATTCCTCGAGGTTATCTTTCGGATCCAGCTCCTCTTCATTTATGGGTTGCTGACGGATAATAGCATCGAAAAAATAACTACTTACCGGCATACGTCCTGACGGACCAACAGAAATATCACCTTCCGGATGCATGAGCACATCGCCATTTTCATCTTTGGTAGTATTAAAATCTACAGGAACCAACACATTCTGTCCCCACGGAGTGAGGTATTCTTTTAAAGGCTCGTGATTGTAAAAACCAAATGAATTTTTTGGCCCTTTTGCCGAAACCGCATCAATCCCCATAATTTCAATGAGCTCTTTGTCCACTTCCCCCAACATCTGATATGGATCGGTTACCCGAACAGGTTTATCTTTTAAACCATAGTATTTTCGAAGATTCTGTATGGATAAAACGTGAATACCTGTTACCGAAGTTGACCCAAAATCAACTACTAAGCGGTCTGGTTGTTTGTGGTTAACGGTCTTATCGAATTGTTGTTTTGATGACATCTAATTGCTGTTCGTTATGTAAAAATAGAGCGCACTATGTTTTTGTTTTAAGCACATCATTTCTCATAAACTCTATCCCAAAAGACAAAGTATGTGAATCGCTAGCACAAATATTTTATTTCTCTCTAATTATTAAAGCTTAGCTATTTTCAGGTTCCGGAAATAAATATTTGCCTCGCCATGTTTTCCCTGAAAACCAATGTACCCTTTGGTAGGAAGTTCAGCAAACGGATTTGGAAGCCATGAAGGAATATCTGAGCCGTCTGGATTTTTGGTACCACTTGTCCATTTTGCCATATCCATATCAGCAGAAACCTCGCCGTTAAGCGTTACAACAATGTGCTGTCCCTCACAACGTACATTCATGTGATTCCATTCGCCAGCTTTTTTCACTAAAGTAGAATTTGGTGCCAAGTGACCAAAAATACCTCCACACATATAAGTAGGTACCCAACCTTTATCTTCGAAATAATAATCGTCGCCAATTTGTACTTCAACCGAATTCGGAATCCAATCCTGACGGTTGGTGCAATAAACAATTACACCACTATTGGTTCCTTGTTCGTTCTTAAATTCAAGATCTATTTCAAAATTCTCGTACTCTACTTTTGTGAAGATGCAGGCATCTTCACTTGCCGTAAGAACATCGCCCTGATAACTCCAAACAC
>JAUVDE010000087.1 GCA_030595485.1 Draconibacterium sp. | reverse complement strand
AAATCATCATTGTTAGCACCGGTTGAGAAATTATTGTAAGTTATATACAAATAATCTGCATTTATGCCAAACGACATGTTGTCAACATTAAGAATACTTTTAAGCATAAAAATACTTCCCAGTTCAAATGTTGCTCCTGCTTTACTGTCAAATCCTAGGTCTTTGGATTTATCTTCTGTTAAGCCAAATTGTGACCAAGATGGATTGGAGTAGCCAAACCGAAAATAGAACTGATTCGTAAGGTCTTGAGCAAAAGAAGAAAACGAGAATAAAACAATGGCAAAGAGTGTAATAACCTTTTTCATAATAGTAGAATTTGGATGTAAGTATTAAATGTGTTTTTTAGTTGAGTTCAAAATATGGTCTTCAAGTTACGTTATTCTGATTAACAATAAAAATATTTTCTGCGCAAAAGTCCTTTGTTTGGGCAGGAAAACCTTCTGGATTGGTATGAGAACTAGAATTCTGAAAGCTTATTTCTTTCGCTCAGTCTCAGCCTTTTTGTTTACTTTCTAGCATTTTGTTTTTGCCTGATTTTTCCCTTTGCCCTTTGCCTTGTTTTTTCTATTTTTGCACCTCATTTTCACAAGAAGTAAAACGCATGTTTGAGAATTTAAGCGAAAGGCTGGATAAGTCCTTTAAAATACTAAAGGGACAGGGTCAAATTACCGAAATTAATATAGCGGAAACGCTAAAAGATATTCGTCGTGCATTATTAGATGCCGATGTAAACTTTAAAATTGCCAAGAAATTTACCGATGATGTAAAAGAAAAGGCACTTGGTCAGGAGGTATTAACTGCGGTTAAACCTGGTCAATTGATGGTTAAAATTGTAAAAGACGAGCTTGCCATGTTAATGGGAGGCACTTTTACTGATATCGAATTAACAAGTAATCCATCTGTAATTTTGATGTCGGGTTTGCAAGGTTCGGGTAAAACGACCTTCTCGGGTAAACTTGGTAATCTGCTTAAAACTAAAAAGGGGAAAAATCCGCTTTTGGTTGCTTGTGATGTATACCGCCCGGCTGCGATTGACCAGTTAAAAGTTTTGGGTGAACAAATTGGCGTGCCAGTTTATTCCGAAGTAGGAAATATGGATCCAGTGAAAATTGCCAAAGCAGCAATTAAAGAAGCCAATGCAAAAGGGCACGATGTGGTGATTGTGGATACTGCCGGTCGTTTGGCTGTTGATGAGCAGATGATGAATGAGATTACTGCCATTAAAAAAGCCATTAACCCTGATGAGATTCTTTTTGTTGTTGACGCAATGACAGGACAGGATGCTGTAAATACTGCCAAAGAATTTAACGATAGACTTGACTTTACTGGAGTTGTTCTTACTAAACTTGATGGTGATACACGTGGTGGTGCTGCACTTTCTATTCGTTCAGTAGTTCAAAAGCCAATTAAGTTTGTAGGTACCGGCGAAAAAGTTGATGCACTCGACGTTTTCCATCCCGATCGTATGGCCGAACGTATTTTGGGAATGGGTGATATTGTTTCGCTTGTTGAAAAAGCTCAGGAGCAATTTGACGAAGAAGAGGCTAAAAAACTTCAGAAAAAACTTCAGAAAAATACTTTCAATTTCGACGATTTCCTGAAACAGATTAACCAGATTAAAAAGATGGGTAACCTGAAGGATGTGGTTGGAATGATTCCGGGAATGGGGAAAGCCATGAAAGGAATGGATATTGATGATGATGCGTTTAAGCACATCGAAGCAATTATATTCTCGATGACAGCAGAAGAACGTGAGAATCCATCGGTGATTAATGGTGGTCGTCGTAAACGTATTGCAACAGGAGCGGGAACAAATATTCAGGAAGTAAATCGTTTGTTGAAACAGTTTAGTGAAACCCGCAAAATGATGAAAATGGTTTCGCAGGGTAAAAACGTTCAACGTATGATGGCTGGTATGCAGCAGCAGGGACGGAAGTTCTAGAAAAGTCAAAAGTAGTAAGTCAAAAGTCAAAAGTATTATGGAATTAATCGACGGAAAAAAAATAGCTGCTGAAATTAAGCAGGAAATTGCTGAAGAGGTAAAAACTTTGGTGGCTGGCGGAGCAAAACAACCTCATTTGGCGGCCATTTTGGTTGGTCACGATGGAGGTAGCGAAACTTACGTTGCCTACAAAATTAAAGACTGCGAAGAAGTTGGCTTTAAATCGTCGTTGATTCGTTACGAAGACGATGTTACCGAAGCAGAATTGTTGGCTAAAGTTGACGAGCTAAATAATGATGATGATTTAGATGGTTTTATCGTGCAGTTGCCTTTGCCAAAACATATTTCGGAAGCAAAAATTATAGAAGCCATTAACCCTAAAAAGGATGTTGACGGTTTTCATCCAATAAACGTTGGCCGAATGGTAATTGGTATGCCGGCATTTGTTTCGGCAACTCCATACGGAATTGTAGAGCTACTAAAACGCTATAATATTGAAACCAGCGGTAAAAACTGCGTGGTTCTTGGTCGCAGTAATATTGTTGGTCGTCCAATGAGTGTGTTAATGTCGCAAAAGGCAATTAACACCACTGTAACCGTTGCACACAGCCGCACCGAAAACCTAAAGGAAGTTTGTGCCAATGCCGATATTTTAATTGTTGCCATGGGTTTCCCAGAGTTTATTAAAGCTGATATGGTAAAAGAAGGAGCCGTTGTGATTGATGTGGGTACAACACGCGTTAAGTCGGACTTGACAAAGTCGGGTTGGAAACTAAAAGGTGATGTCTTATTTGATGAAGTTGCTCCGAAGTGTTCGTACATTACGCCTGTTCCGGGCGGAGTAGGACCAATGACAAGAACTTCGTTATTACTGAATACTTTGCTTTCGGCTAAGAAAGAGATTTATAAATAATCGACAAAAGATATTTTAAAAAGGGGAACTGTTTGGTTCCCCTTTTTTTATGCCCTGATTTTATCTGTGCAAATCAATTAAATAGGTGTTCTCTATGTTCTAATCATTCTCCATAGAATCAATTTAAATTACCTCATTTCTCTACTAATAATACAGCTTCCAAAGCATTTGATAAAATTTATAATTTATTTTTCTATTTTTGAGTGTAACTAAGTCAAAAATCAAAATATTTAAGAATGGAGCGTGCTGAAAGTAAGGTGGGAGTAAAGAAGATTGATAGCAAATTCAACCAGGAAATTCATTCAAAAGTAATTAGAGCGGGAAAAAGAACGTATTTTTTTGATGTGAAAAGCACTCGTGGCGATGAGTATTATTTGACCATTACGGAAAGTAAAAAACGTTATGCCGACAATGGTAAATTCACTTACGAGAAACACAAAATCTTCTTGTACAAAGAAGACTTTTCAAAGTTTGTTGATAGTTTACAAGAGGTAGTTGAGTATATTCAGGAGAAGCAGCCACAGGAAGAAATTGAAGAACCCGTTTCGGAAGTAAAAAGTGAAGTAACGGAAGAAACTGTTGTTGAAGAAACTGAGGCTGCAAAGGATTTCACTAACGTTGAGTTTGAAGATATTTAGTAGGTAACTGTTACCTACTAATTTAATTCACTTAATTCCAACCACCGAAACTCTTTCTCATCGAGTAGCGATTTTACTTTGTCCAATTCCATCGATTTTTCGTAAAGTTCGTCGTGTGGCAAAGTACCCGAATTCATTACTTCTTCCAACTCATCCTTTTTTTCTTCCAGTTCCGGAATATCTTTTTCCAGTTGCTCAAACTCGCGTTTTTCGTTGTACGACAGACGTTTCTTTTCTTTAGGCTTTTCTTCTTTTGCCGTTAGGTCTGCTTGTGCCTTTGCTTCAGCCTTTATTTTCGCTTCAGCCTTTGCTTTTATAGCCTCGTCTTCGTCTACTTTATTACGGTATACGGTGTAATTTCCTGGGAAATCGCTAATCTTTCCTTCTCCATCAAAAACAAAAAGATGGTCAACGATTTTATCCATAAAAAAGCGATCGTGCGATACTACAATCACACATCCGGCAAACGACTTCAGGTATTCTTCCAACACATTTAAAGTCATTATGTCGAGGTCGTTGGTTGGCTCATCCAGAATTAAGAAGTTGGGATTTTGCATTAATATCGTGCACATGTACAAGCGACGTTTCTCTCCACCACTTAACTTTTCAATGAAGTTATATTGTGTTTCGGGTGGAAAAAGGAAACGAGTCAGCATTTGTGTGGCGCTCATTTTTGTACCATCCTCAAAATCAATATACTCTGCAATTTTTTGAACAGCTTCGATTACTTTTTCTTTCGGATCAAAGAAAATACCTTCCTGTCGGTAGTATCCAAATTTTATAGTTTTGCCAATATCAACTATGCCTGAATCCGCATCTAAAGCTCCTGTAATTAAGTTCAGAAAAGTTGATTTGCCGGTACCGTTTTTACCTACAATTCCAACCTTTTCGAAGCGCTGAAATTTATAGCTAAAATCTTCAATTAAGTTTACGCCTGGAAATGATTTCGAAACATTCTCCAATTCCACAATCTTTTTTCCAAGACGAGCTGATTTTACATTCATCTCAACTTTATCGTCGCGAATGGTTTTAGAAGCCTTTGCTTTTAAATCATCAAAAGCATCCACCCGGTATTTTGCTTTGGTACCACGTGCCTTGGGCATTCGTCTAATCCATTCAATTTCAGTACGCATCAGGTTTTTTGCCTTGCTTACACTTGCGTGCTGCATTTGAATACGCTCGTCGCGTTTTTCAAGAAAGTAGGAGTAATTTCCCTGATAACGATAAATCTGGTTGTCTTCCATTTCTATAATCTCGGTGCATACGCGGTCGAGAAAATAGCGGTCGTGTGTAACCATTAATAAGGTCGATTTTGTTCTGGTCAGATATGCTTCCAGCCACTCAATCATTTCTAAATCCAAATGGTTTGTTGGCTCATCCAGAATAAGCAAATCGGGCTGGTTAATTAGCACCTTTGCCAATGCCAATCGTTTTTGTTGTCCTCCCGAAAGCTCAGCTACTTTTTGTTCCAGAGAAGTAATTTTTAGCTGGGTCAAAATTTGCTTAATTTCAACTTCGATGGCCCAGACATTTAACTCATCCATTTTAGTTGTAATGGCAGCTATCTCTTCCTGGTTATCGTGTGCGACAGCAAGCTCAAAAGCTTTTACTGTTTTTAGCTTTTCGTTATCGGTTTCAAAAACCTCCTCAATTACGGTGTGCTTTGGATTTAGATTTGGAATTTGCTCAAAATAACCAATTTCCACATTGTTGGATAAGGTAATTATTCCATTATCCTGAGTTTCTTTGCCCGCCAATAAGTCTAGTAACGTTGACTTTCCTGTTCCATTTTTGGCAATTAAAGCCACTTTTGCACCTTCAAAAACGGTAAATGAAATATCTTCGAATAGCATTAATTCGCCCCATCGTTTCGATAGGTTTTCTGCTTGTAGAAATGGTTTCATGATTTAAATTGACTAAGGCCTGCTTGAGTTTAAGGCCTGATTTGTTTGCTCAGCTTTCTTTAACTCAGCCACTTTGTCTTTTTCCGCAAACAGCATGTTTAAAAAAGTTGGAATGTTTTTGGCGGTTGCGCTATTGGGTGAGTTGCACAAAAGCGCAATTCCAATTTCTTCTTCTTCGCAAAGTGCAATTTCAGCTTTGTATCCTAACACATATCCACCGTGGTAGGCCACGCGACGTCCTTTGTAATCTATAATTCGCCAGCCAATTGAGTATTGTTTCGATTCTATACCTCGTCCCCAGCTTCTAAAATAGGTGCGTTTTAAGGGCGACTTTACCTGAGGCGTAAAAACAGTTTCACGCACATTATCCGAAACTACTTTCGAATTTTCATCGGTTAAAGCAATTAGAAAATGTCCTAAGTCGGCAATGCTGGCATTAACACCAGCAGCCGGAGCAGTATTGTAGTAACGGTCGTTTAAACGCATCGGACTAAAACGGTTATTTCCACGGTTGTAATGCGGGAAAGCCTTGTTGTCGTTATTCTTAAAGTCTTCGAAATTTAATGACGCATCGTTCATTCCAAGCGGATTAAATACTTTTTCTTGCATTACCTGCTGAAAACTTTTATGTGTTTTTACCTCGGTAATTGGGTCGTAAATGCTGTAAAGTACATTTTGGTAGCCGTATAATTGTCCGGGTGGAGCAGTAATGTCCACTTCATCAAGTCGTTCAATAATTTTATTCAAAGGGACTTTGTCCTCAACCATTAAATCGTAAGTGTGCGGAATGAGTCCTGAGGTATGACTTAAGAGGTGACGAACTTTCAGTTCTCTGGTACTTTTCTGATTTTTAAGTTCAAGGTTCGGAAGGTATTTTGATACCGGGTCGTCTAAATCAATAATATTTTCATCGTCTAAAATTCCGGCAAGAATACCAGTTACCGATTTTGAAACAGAAGCTAAACGAAAAACGGTATTCTCATTTACCGGATTATTTTCGCCGGCTTTACGTACTCCAAAACATTTTAGCAAGGCAACCTTCCCTTTATAGGTAATTACAAGCGCAGCACCAACAGTGCCCGATTGTTTTAGGTTGGCATTTAAAGTACTATCAAATTGGGAAACGGTATGTTCGATTTCAACAAGCGGGTTATACTCCGGCTCTTCTTTTACAAGCTCAGCTTTCTCCTCGGCAATAGGTGTGCTTACAAACGATTGAAGTTTGAATGCAAGCACTGCCAATACGAAAATTATTAATCCGAAGTAATATTTTTTCCTTATCATCTAATCCTAATCTCCTCCTGAATTTTCACAAAAATAGAATTAATCTGATTGATATTCAGTTGTTAGCCATTTATAATTGAATTATTTATACACGGTTGATATTTGGTAACTTAGATTATAGAGTCGCTATAAAAAGTGGGTGGAGAAAGAATCTCTAAATATTTTCTTTAATCTCTCAATTGAACTTTATATTTTTTCGTCCAGAACAGCTATTATTCCATGAAGTAGTTTATTTGCCGGTCGATATCGTTGTCGTAAATTATCCCCAACGATAGCAAATACCCCGAATTCCTTGTCATCCGGAGCAAATCGAGGAATCTCTTTCCGTTTAAAAGGACAGTAGTGGTAAAATTTGGGCATTAAAAAAGCCGGTATTGACCGGCTTTTTATACGTCTGTTTAATTTGCTAACTTAAAACCATTTCTATAAAGGGGAGAAATGATGCTTAAGCATTACAATAAGTATGACAGCTAAAATCCATTTTTGTTACACTTTTCATGAAAAAAAATGACTTATTTGTGAAAAAAAATTGAAAGCTATGCGAAAACGGGAATTATTCGACTTTGTAATTCAATATTTCGAGGAAACAATGCCAGTTGCTGAAACCGAATTGGATTATGAAAATCCTTTTCAGTTAATTGTGGCAGTTGTTTTATCAGCGCAGTGTACCGACAAACGAGTTAACCAAATTACCCCCGATTTATTAAAACGTTTTCCAACGCCACAGAAAATGGCAGAGGTGGAGCCTGCCGAAGTTTTCGAATACATAAGAACTTGCTCGTACCCAAATAACAAAGCCAAACATTTGGTGGGAATGGCACAAAAACTACTGGAATTATTTGATGGTGTAGTTCCGAGCGACATTGACGATTTGCAAAAACTTCCGGGCGTTGGAAGAAAAACTGCAAATGTAATTGCTTCTGTGGTATTCAATAAACCTGCAATGGCTGTGGATACGCATGTATTTAGGGTGGCTGCACGCATTGGACTAACCACAAATGCAAAAACGCCACTGGCAACCGAACTACAATTAATGAGATATTTCCCCGAGGAGTTAGTTGCAAAAGCGCACCATTGGCTAATTTTACATGGACGGTATACTTGTATGGCACGTAAACCAAAATGTGCGAAATGTGGTTTAACAGAGGTTTGTAAGTTTTATAAGAAGGAAATTGCAGTTAAATAAAAAATTATGAATAGGCTTTTTATATTGAGTTTTGTTTTGGTGTTTGTTGTTGCTGGGTGTACGAATTCAGGAGAAGAAATGTATGATAATTTGCAATTTTCGTTAAGCATTCCAACCGTAGGGAATTCGTGGGTAGTGGGTGACTTGGAAAAAAACAAGGAGATCATTGGTAAGGATGGAATTAATAACTGGAAAGACAAAAACACCAAAATTCGTACCTATTTTAAAACTGAAATCGCGGGGAGTATTGACGTTGGTTTAATTGCAAAATCTGGTAGTTCTTCACAAATAGAGCTTAGTTTAGGGAGTAGTACTAAACTTGTTGAAGTGAATACTTCGACGTTTGATACTATTGGTGTTACTCGTTTTGAAATAGTAGAGCCCGGTTATCATTTTATTGAAATTGAAGGAATTTCGAAAACAGGTAGTTATTTCCCAGAAATAGAATCTGTTTTAATTGGAGGTGAAGCTACAACAGGAAAGATCTGGTTTGCAAAGGAAGATTTTTATTGGGGCAGAAGAGGACCTTCTGTTCATTTGAATTTTCAGGTGCCGGAGGATGCCGGAGATGTGGTTTATTTTTACAACGAAATAAATATTCCTGAGGAAAATGATGTGTTAGGCTCGTATTTTATGGCCAACGGATTTGGCCAAGGCTATTTTGGAATTCAGGTGAATTCACCAACAGAGCGCCGGGTATTGTTTTCAGTATGGAGTCCTTATAAAACGGATAACCCAAATGAAATTCCTGCCGACCAACAAATAAAACTCCTGAAAAAAGGTGAAGGAGTTTACACCGGCGAGTTTGGTAACGAAGGTTCGGGTGGACAAAGCTATTACAAGTTTATGTGGAAAGCTGGAACTACCTACAAATTCTTGTTAAAGGGTAAGCCAACCGGAAATGGTGAGACCGATTTTACAGCCTGGTTTTATGCTCCTGAAGTTAATGACTGGAAATTAATTGCCAGTTTCAGACGACCGATTACAGTTACCTACTTAGGTCATTTGTATTCATTTTTAGAAAATTTTTACACGGAACAAGGAAATATTACACGGAAAGGAGATTTTCTGAATCAATGGATATATACTTCGAAAGATAAGTGGGTGGAATTAACAAAGATTAAATTTACTGCTGATGCTACTGCAAGAAAAGAATCACGAATGGATTATGCCGGCGGTGTAGAAGGAAATAAATTCTACTTGAAAAACTGCGGCTTTTTTAGCGAAACTACTCCCATCGATTCTTATTTTGAAAGGGATGGAGGAGGAGAGGCTCCCGAAATTGATTTTGAGGATTTACCGTAAAACGCTCTTTCCCGATTTAGATTGTATGCTATAAGTGTAGAGTAGATCTAAATCCTCTGCCGATTACAAATCTGCTATTTCAGGTTATTTGATAGGAGTTTGTGCAAAAAATAAAAGCTACCAACTAGGCAGCTTTTATTTTTGTATATTATGTGGTACAAGCTTTTTACATTGCAACAACTCCAACTTCCTCGGCATATTTTTCCCATTCCGAAATTAAAGTCTTAAGTAAATCCGGCTTCTGCCCTGATAAATCGGTAGTTTCTCCCGGATCTACAGATAAGTTATAGAGTTTCCATTCTTGTGGACCATATGGATTTGGAATAAATACGGCCTTAAAATCTCCTTGACGAATCCATTTGCCGTTTTGCATTTCACCTGCAATATATTCCGACTCGGTATAAAGTGATTTCTCTTCTCCTGATAATACTTTTGAAAAGGATTTTCCTTTCATAGGCAACACATTATTTCCCTTATATGAACTGGGGTGTTCAATTCCCGACATTTCTAAAAGCGTTGGCATAATGTCGGTTACATAAACAAATTTTCGGTGAATTACACCTTTCGATACATTGGGGCCACTTATAATCAAAGGGGTTCTGATTCCTCCTTCACCAGCCGTCATTTTAAAATAATCTAACGGCCCCGAACCTGCCGAAGCCCATCCAATGCCATAAGCCGTATGTGATGTTGGATTCCCAACATTATCCAATCGATTATCGAATTGACTTGGATAAACACCATCTCCATTTCCTGGATACATACTGTTATCCCATGGATTAGAACCATTATTGGACAAGAACAATATTATCGTATT
>JAUVDE010000235.1 GCA_030595485.1 Draconibacterium sp. | reverse complement strand
CCTGCCGGAAGTTCGTGGTTCTATTCCACGTCAAATGCAGACTGCACTTTTTTCAAGAAATTATACCACAAAGCCACACAAAGAATCCACGAAGTTTCACAAAGGTTCGGGGTTAAACCTGCAACATGAAACCCGCAACTTGTAACTTTTCATTAAACTTTAAACGCTGAACCTTAAACTCTGAACTTTGAACTCCCAACTTTAAACTTTTCCTTGTACATTTGCACCTCAAATAAAATCAGAATACAATGTTGAATCTGAAATTCATTCAAGACAATCCGGACTTAGTAGTTGAAAAATTGAAACGTAAAAACTTCGATGCTTCCGAAATTGTTTCCACCATAATCAACCTTAACGCACAAAAGAATAAGTTGCAGGCTGAAGCCGACCAGGCAAAGGCAGAGATGAATAAAATTTCGAAAGAGATTGGTATGTTGTTTCGCGAAGGAAAAGCAGAAGAAGCAAATGCTGCTAAAGCACGCACTTCCGAAATTAAAGAAAACATCAAGAACTTTGATACCGACTTTTCAGCCATCGAAGAAAAGGTAAACGACCTTTTGGTTCAACTACCAAACTTACCTCACGATTCGGTTCCTTTCGGAAAAGCAGAAGAAGACAACGAAATTTTAAAAACGGTTGGCGAAATTCCAACATTGCACGAAAATGCAGTTCCTCACTGGGAACTGGCTGCTAAATATAATCTGATTGATTTTGAATTGGGCGTAAAAATTACCGGCGCAGGATTTCCCGTGTACCGCGGAAAAGGCGCTCAATTGCAACGTGCTTTAATTAACTTCTTTTTAGCCGAAGGAACCTTAGCTGGTTACGAAGAAATTCAACCACCACTTTTGGTAAACGAAGCATCAGGTTTCGGAACCGGTCAGTTGCCCGACAAAGAAGGACAAATGTACCATGCAACCGAAGATAATTTATATTTGATTCCAACAGCAGAAGTTCCGGTAACCAATATTTACCGCGATGTAATTTTAGATGCCAAAAATCTACCTTACAAAAACACAGCTTACAGTGCTTGTTTCCGTCGCGAAGCAGGTTCGTACGGAAAAGATGTTCGTGGACTAAACCGTTTACACCAATTCGACAAAGTGGAAATTGTACAGGTTGCACACCCTGAAAAATCGTACGCTATTTTAGATGAAATGGTGGCGCATGTTGAAGGTTTAATTAAGAAACTCGGACTACCATACCGACTATTACGTTTATGTGGCGGCGATGTTAGTTTTGCATCAGCACTAACTTTCGATTTTGAGGTTTATTCAACTGCACAGGAAAAATGGCTGGAAGTAAGTTCAGTTTCGAATTTCGAATCGTTCCAGGCAAACCGTTTAAAATTACGTTTCCGCGAAGAAGGTGTGAAGAAACCACAATTGGCACACACTTTAAATGGAAGTGCACTGGCATTACCACGAATTGTTGCCGCACTATTGGAAAACAACCAAACTCCCGAAGGAATTAAAATCCCTGAAGTATTGATTCCTTTTACCGGTTTTGATATGATTAACTAGAATATTTTTCAATATATAATTCCGAAAAGCTGTCTGTTCAACGACAGCTTTTTTTGTATACCATATTTCGCTAATTTAGCCTGCATCTAATCTTCCTGATAATTAAATAATTATGGTTCAGGACAACAAAAACAGGCTTGCTATCGTTTTTCAAAATCGAATTAAAAAGGTCGATTATTTTTGCACTACCGAAAATATTTCTCCAAATGTTGCTGTGCACGAAATACGGAAAACATTTAAACGAATGCGTGCTTTTCTAAAATTCTATTCGCATTCATCAAACCAACTTTTTAAAGCTTGTAAAAAGGAAATAGTAAGTCTTGGCAAATCGTTGGCCTTACTTCGCGAATCGTATGTAAATATTCAGATTTTCGAACGGATAACTGCAGAAAATAAACTTATCCCGCAACAAAGGATAAAAATTGTAAAAGAGAAAATTGTTACGAATAACAAGCTACTTATAAACCAGAATTTAGATAAGGAAAGGAAGCTAAGGACGATTCATAAATCGATGAAACAGTTGGAGGCGCAAATTGGGATATTCCATTCAGAACATCCATCAAGGGAGCAATTTCTAATAACGATTTGCAAATCATACAACTTAGCTCATTCCTTTAATCAGAAACTTCATCCTGATTTCGATACGGTAGAGCTACACAAACTACGAAAGAAAATTAAGGCCCTCTATTATCAACTTGATTTTTTAAAATTTACACAACCAAAGTTTTTCAGGCTGAAATCTACTCAAATACATAACATTACCGAACAGCTGGGAAACGACCACGACTTGTTTGTTTTTCTGGAAGACATAAAACAAAAAAAATATGATATTAATGAGAACGAAGTTGAAATTCTTGAAAATAAAATTCGGCATTTGAGCGAATTAAACCGCCAAAAATTAGACAGTAGATTGAAACAATTATTTGCCGATTCTCAGGAGATTTTCAACAAGAAAATGGAACAACTTTTTAATGAACAGTAACCGTTCCATCCTCTTTAATTTCCAGAGTCATTCCATCTTTTACATACTCCAAAAATTCATCACCTAAATTGTCAATGGTAATTATTTTCTTATCACTCCAAATATCGCTGAGAACAACTCCGGCTGCTGCCACCGAGTCGATGTGTTTCGAAAATAGAAAAGCTGCCGGAGCAACTCCGGTTTGCGCAGCGGTTTGAATCACAATTCCTCCGGTAGTTGAGCCAATGGATTGCGGAACACAAATAATCATTCCATCTAATCGTTTCTTATACAAACCCGGATTATTTTGGTCGCCTCCAATTACCTTTTTCGATTTCTTCAGAAGACTTTTTTGAAATGTCGCCAGAAAATTTATTCCATCTTTACTCACTACACATTCTCCTGTAAAAGTGCCCGAGATAATAGTTCTTCCTTTAAATACTTTCTTCATTTCAATCCTCCGCATATTTGAGTAATTATTTCATTGTCGGTGTAGTATCTCGATGTGGTGTAGGTACGTAGCTTATTCGAGTTTGTAATCACATTCTTCCGCGCCATTATTGGATTATTCATGTTCATTAACGCACAAACAGAGGAAAGGCGAGCGCCGGTATCTGCAAATTTCTTGAATTGAACAGTGTCTTTTTTGAATTGCTCAACCACATCGGGAGCGGCTGTAAATATCGTTTTTAGTTGAAGGATTTCTCTACCATTCTTTTGTAACGATTCCGCTATTTTATCCGTCCACCAATTAAGCTGATTTAACGAAAGGTGAGGACAGCCAACAAAACACAATTCGGGTTTGGCTTCAGGCTTTTTCCACAAAATTGGGTACGATTCTTTTATGCGTTCCAATTCAGCCTCATCGATTGTGTATGTTTCGTAATTCTCTTGAATAAGTTCCGCACCCAACTCAATTGCTTCGGGTGTGCAATTTTCAACATGAAATAATCCTACTGCTCCATTCGATGCAGCAGCAGCACCCAATTCTTTCAGATAGTCGTTTATACTTTCTGTGCTCATGTTTGCAAAATGATTTGCCAAACCTTTTATATAGGGCACGTCTTCCATCACTTTAATGCCAATTGCACTTCCTAATATTTGAGGGGTCGGGAGCGAGTTGGTATTCACTTCAATAAGCCAGGGAGCCTTTCGTCCCTCATTGGTAAGCAATCCAAACTCGGGAGCTTTTCCCAAAATTCCACAGAATAAATCAATTATTGCTGAATTCCGGTTGGTTCGTGCGCCAATAACAGAATTAGCATAAACAACTGCCGACGATTCAGACCATGTAATTACATCGCCTTTTTCCGGTATGTTCCCAACTTCCTGATGGTAGCACGCACACGTGAATGCATTATCATCTTTTAATCCAACTTGTTTTAACTGATTTTCATAAAACGATTGTTTCCCGTACATGAATTTAAAAACCAGTTTTTCGGGTAAGGTATATTTTATATTGGCATGGTCAACCGGACGCGGATCCACAGTAAATGGTAATTTTGTTTGAATATTGTTTTCAATCAATTCATCCATTAAATCGTAAACTGGTTTAAGCATCGATACCCCAAAAGAAGTAACTAAATGCACTGGTTTGTTTACAGGCACCAGTTTTTCTGCATCAAATATTTCACCATAACGAACTACCGATTTCATAATCTTAGCAAGGGTGTCGCCTTGTTCACCATTATAAATTTGTTGTTCTTCAGAAGTAAGCTTCATAATTGGATTCGCAAAATTTTACGTTTTCGTAAAAATATTAAATAGCTTCAAAGTATCGAATGAAAACTCATAAAAAATCCCGGAAGATTTATTTCTTCCGGGATTTTTGTTTCAGATATTTTAATTTTTGATGTCTTAACTTTCCTCTGGAACTAGCTTAATCTCTTTTGCTCTGCGGAATAATTCAGCCAGACAACGTGCTGTCAAGTCAGCATCTTCAAGAGCATTATGTTTATCTCGCGTACGTTCCATGTTTAGAAATTTGGAAATGCCATCTAAACTTAATCGTTGCGGAAAATCCATCTGATTTGCTTGCAGCATATACTTGTAAAACAAAGTAATATCCTGAAGATCGATAAACTGATAAGCAAAAGGCCAGGTCAGATTAACTACTTCATACGACGCCTTTAAAAAGCTAATATCATTATTAATACCCTGCCCACAAATTTTAAGGCCTCGCATGGCTTTGCGCGAAGTGTATCCTCCTTCAATTTGTAGCCAGCCCTCCAACTCGTCAAGCATTTCTTCCAACGACGGTGCTTCGTCTAATTCAAAGCGCGAAATACCATGTATTCTTTTGGCTCCAGGGTCAAAGTCTGCTTCATTCTCCGGGTAAATCAAGGACTCAAACTCGCTAATTACCTCAAAATCCTGATTTAATAATACGGCACCTATTTGAATAATATCGTGCGTTCCGGGAAGCGACCCCGACATTTCGAGATCAATGCAAAGGTATTGTTCTTCCATATTAAGTGTTTTGCTGAATGCGTATTTAATTACAGTGTTTATTTCACCAATAAATGTAACATTTAAATTCAATGCCCTTTAACTTAAATACAATTTAGAATCTAACTTCAGTTACCATTTATACAATAAACAATTCTTGGGTTCAAGAATAAAAGCCCGTGAAAATCAAATTTCATGGGCTTTTAAATTGTACTAACTACTCAGTACTAATATCTAATAGTCTAAACTAAACTTCGCCATTGGCTATCAACCATTCAGCAATTTGAACAGCATTTAAAGCAGCACCTTTTTTAATTTGGTCGCCAACACACCAGAAAGTAATACTGTTTGGGTCGGTAACATCTTCGCGAATACGACCAACATAAACATCATCTTTACCACTAACAAACAATGGCATTGGATATTCTTTTTTTGCAGGATTATCAACCACGGTCAAACCTTCGAAGTTTTCAAAAGCTTCAGTTACTTGTTTCGCAGTTAAAGGATCTTCAGTCTCAACCCAAATAGCTTCGGAATGTGCACGTGCCACCGGAATACGAACGCAAGTCGCACTCACTTCAGCATCAGTGTGCATAATTTTTTTAGTTTCCCAGTTCATTTTCATTTCTTCCTTGGTATAATCGTTATCAAGGAAAACATCAATGTGTGGGATAATATTCATGGCCAACTGATGCGAAAATTTCTCAATTTTAGGTTCTTTACCCTGCGCAACGTCAAGTGCTTGCTTTTCTAACTCGGCAATACCTGCTGCACCGGCACCACTTGCCGCCTGATAAGTAGCCACACGAACACGTTTAATCTTCGACAAATCTTCAATTGGCTTTAATGCAACTACCATTTGAATAGTTGAACAGTTTG
>JAUVDE010000018.1 GCA_030595485.1 Draconibacterium sp. | reverse complement strand
GTACATCAACTGCTATGTTTCTCTTAAGATTTATGCGAGTTAGTTCCTTAGTCATTATCCAAATATTCCCCTTTGAATCATATTCAAGTCTATAATGATTTCTTTTTTTTATATTTTTCAAGAGAGGATGTAAATGTGCATCCGTATATTCTCCCGTTTTTGTATTTAAAAAGTATAAACCGTCTAAATATGCAGCTACTAAAAGTATATTCTTTGAAAAAGGAACCAGACCAGTAATTTTATTAATTCCAAGATTATTAAAACGTTGAAAGTTATAACTTTCTTCACTAAATTTATTTAAACCACCACCATCAGTAGCCACCCATAAAGTATTGTTTTCATCTTTAATAATTTTAGTTACCGATTTATTTGAGGGCCCCGCTGTTGAACCATTTACATATGGAAAGTTTTCGAAATTATTAGGGTATAATAAATTTGCCCCGGCACGAACGGTACCTGCCCAAACTTCACCGCGCTTGGTAAAGTACAAAGATAGTACAGCATTATCGGAAAGCGGTTGATTTACCAAAGGACCCGACTGGAAATGGTTTAATAGTGTAAACTCTGAATTAAACTCATAAATACCACCTCCGTCTGTTGCAACCCACAAGGTGTTTGTTATGGGATGTTTCTTAAAACTAAGGATTATACTGTTACTTAAACCAGAGTTATTTACAGTGAATCGCTGCCTTGTCTTATCCAACTTATTTATTCTTTCTACTCCTGAAAAAGAACTTGCCACCCAAATTTTATCGCCAATATTTTCTAATCCATTGTACAAAGAGAAAGGTAAAGTTAAGTATGGTTCCAGTCGTTTGGTTTTCTTATCAAGCAAAAACAGCCCATAATTGGAGATGGCAGCTAAAAGCTTTGTCTCATCAAATTCACAAAGTTTTTGAAGATTAAAAGTATTATTAGGGATATCATCCCTATTGTAAAGAATTGCTTGTTTTACAATTTCCTCAGAATTTTTGTTATACAAATAAAAGTTTGTTGAACTCGTAAACCAAACTGCTGAATCGCATTCAAATACGAGCCTCGCATTTAAATTAGCTTTATCTGCTTTTACCGAAACAAAAGATTGTAGATTTCGCTTGTAATAACTAATTCCTGAAGGTGTAATTATCCACAACCTGCCGCTATTATCTTCGTAAATGTCAGTTATTATATTGTTAAGAATTGTAGTTTTATCGTTTGCATCATGATAAAAAGTAAGTGTTTCAAATCCATCGTAACGGTTCAAGCCATGGTCAGTCCCAAACCAAACAAATCCTAAATGGTCAACACAAGTACAAAGTATTGAATTACTTGATAGTCCATCTTTTCGCGAAACTACAAAGGAGCTATATTCCTGCGCAGAAACACTTATACCACCAAAAATATTGATAAAAATAAAAAGTATGTAGATCAAGTTTTTCATCCAGAGTCAAATTTATAACTTTTTTACAAGCTTCTAGTATAAGAATTTCAAGTGGGATTTTTTTACCGTGTCATTTTACTTTCATAAGTACAAGCAGCTCGTGTGTAGTTCAATAGAATGCCACCACCTTTTTATAATCTGATAACTTGTTACATAATCCATAAGATAAAAAAAGATGAAACAAGAAAGTGCGTAGTAAGCATTACAGAAAATAGCCACACCCATCTTATTTCGGCTCTTTTTTCAGGCACTTATTTCTTCTTTTTCAGAAGTGTTCCTCCCATATTATAAGTTTGTTTGTTCTCCAACGAAGCATCACCGATTCCTTTGTCCATCAACGCTTCCATTTTAGAGAAATGGTTTTCGTAAACATCACGAGGCAATGTATTCTCTTCTTTACAAATTGATGCAGCCATTCCTAATACTTCGCCTTCCATCCCAATGGTGCGCATTAAACGAACTGTACCAAGGGCAACATGTGACACACTAATATGGCGTCCGGCCATAAACAAATTATCAATATTTTTCGAATATAAACACCTGAAAGGAATTGGATATGGATAAATTTGGATGTGTTTGGCTATTGAGCGAAATGGCGCACCCGGAAACATTTTAGAATTTCCAGGATGTGGATAATGCAAGTCCATCGACCAGGTTGTTGGTACTGTTCCATCGGAATAAACATTACGATTACGCAAGTCGGTTTCTGTTAAAACATAATCGCCAACCAGACGTCGCGACTCACGTTTACCGGCAACAAAAGCTACCCATTGTAATTTTTCATTCGCGAAATCAGCCTTTACTTTCGAATGGTTTTTCACATACGACCAATTTGAAAAAACGACTAACATTCCGTAATCACGAACACGTTCAAAATCTTTCGTATGATCAATTCCCATTCCCGTTTCCCAATCCCAATCTCCTTTGGTAATAGCATGCGATTTTTCTTCGCTTAATTCAATTCCCCATTTAATATCAGGAAAAGGAGCCGGCGCATCTTGTTTATGAGAAAACCACTGCACTGAAGCTCCCATTGTTAAACTATCGGCCCGTTCAGGGGCAGTCTGCTCGCCAAACACATCGCGACTTTCACGGCCTTGCATAAATTCAGCACCAGCTAAAGCACCAATGGTTCCATCACCTGTACAATCGGCAAATAAAGGAGCCTTAAACGTAAGCTTTTCTCCAGTTTCAATATTCTGAGTTGTAATTGATTTAATCTTCCCTCCTTCTGCAACCACCTCATTGGCATGGCAATTCAAAAAAAGTGAAATATTTTTCTCAGCTAAAACTGCTTTTAGCTTTTTTTCATCTTCGTAATAATCTTTAGGCTGTGCATTCCCACCACAGGTTGGACCTATTTCATTTACTAAATTTCCTAATTCGGGCCATGGCTCTTGTTTAATTCGAGCCCCTAAATGAACTCTAACTTCTGAACTGTTATTACCGCCAAGAACCGGACGATTTTGTACCAAAGCAACTTTTACACCCAAACGAGCTGCTGAGATTGCGGTACAAATACCTCCCATTCCTCCTCCAACAACTACCAGCTCAAATTTACCGGCGCTCTTTGATTTTGAAGATAAACCAAGCATTTCCTTTCGATAAGTAGCCAGTTTTTCAATATCGTTAATTGGGTGAAAATTAGGGTCTGTTGTGAAAATAAGCGCATCGCAACGACCATTAAATCCGGTTAAATCGTGTAACGCGATTGTGGTTTCTTTCTTGCTTATATCAATTTCTCCACCATTAACCCAACTCCAGCTCTTCTCTTTTGTCCCAAAAACAGAACCAACTATTTTTTTATTCACAATAATTTCAAATTTTCCGGGAGCATCCTTATCCGACCACATAGCCGCCCAGTTTTTTGTACGTACATACAAATAGTATTTACCGGTTTGTGGAAACTTTACGGTAGTACTTGCATCTTCAACCGCAATACCTAATCCATGCGCCATTATATAAGGCGAGCCCATTTCATCCATAAATTGTTGATCAACTACCCAGCCTCCTTTATTCTGAAAGCTTTCTCCTTCAACAAAAACTGTTTTATGCTTTTGTGCCGAAACTGCAAATACGCTTGCAACAAAAACGATTACTAGCAAATACCTCTTCATGTTATTCTAAATTTTTGTTTTTTAATAAACTGCCTCTGGTCTTATTTAATGCATTACAAATTTACCTAATGTTGCCGACAACTACCTCAATTTACTTATACGATGTTACCACAAAACAATGAACATGCTAATGGCCTGAATTGCAACACCTTTGAAAATACACAAAAATTCATGAATTTTCAGGAATAACAATTCGTTTCCCCTTTGCATGAATACTTTTATTAGCGAATAAGCAATAATATAAGTGTACTTTTTAAAAGGAGGATTAATAGTTTTACCCTACATTTGGCGCATATTTTTCTAATTTTCAAAAATCTTTGTACATGAAAGATAAAGTTTCATTAAAAGAAAAAATTGGCTACGGTTTTGGGGATGCTGCCTCATCCATGTTTTGGAAAGTTTTTTCCATATTCCTTCCCATATTTTATACCGATGTTTTTGGCATTTCGGCAGCAGCAGTAGGTACCATGTTGTTGGTTACGCGTATTTGGGATACAAGCAACGACCCGATTATGGGCGTTATCTGTGATAGAACAAATACAAAGTGGGGCAAATTCCGTCCATACTTGCTTTATGTTGCCGTTCCATTTGGAATTATAGGAGTACTGATGTTTACCACCCCAAATTTTGGATTATCGGGAAAAATAATTTACGCCTACATTACCTACACCCTAATGATGATGGCATATACAGCAATAAATGTTCCTTATGCCAGTTTGCTGGGCGTAATGTCACCAAAATCAAACGACAGAACATCTTTTGCATCCTACCGTATGATTTTTGCATTTGCCGGCAGCATTTTGGTTGTACTTATTTACCAGCCAATGGTTGATGGTTTTAAAAATGTTTATACCGAAACCACATCCTACCAATTAACCATGGCAATAGTTGGACTGATAGCCGTGTGCTTTTTCATACTAACCTTTTTATGGACTCGAGAACGCATTTCGCCACCCAAGGAACAAAAGAACAACCTACGGGAAGATATTAAGAACCTTGCTGGAAATATTCCCTGGTTTATTTTATTGGGAGCAGGCGTGGCAACATTAATCTTCAACTCAGTTCGCGATGGTGTAGCCTTATATTATTTCAAATACTATGTTATTGATGATGCGGCCCTTACATTTTCTGCTACAACGCTAACTTTCAGCACAGTTTATCTGTTTCTAGGACAAGCAACAAATATGCTTGGTGTAATAATGGCACAACCGATTTCTGCAATTATAGGAAAACGAAAAACCTTTATGTACGCAATGTTTGGAGCAGCCATATTAAGTGGATTCTTCTACTATGCCACTAACGAAAATATTTGGCTCATATATACATTGCAGGCATTAATTAGTTTTTGTGCAGGTATCATATTTCCGCTGTTATGGTCGATGTATGCCGATGCCGCTGATTATTCGCAATGGAAAACAGGGCGCAGAGCTACCGGATTAGTGTTTTCAGCATCAAGTATGTCACAAAAGTTAGGGTGGACGATTGGAGGTTCCGTAACCCTATGGTTATTGGCTTTTTATGGTTTCGAGGCCAATGTTACTCAATCACCCGAAACAATCAAAGGTATTAAATACATGATGAGTTTTGTACCAGGAGCTGCAGCACTTATATCTGGTTTGGTTATCATGTTTTATAAATTAAGTGATAAAAAGATGGCTGAAATAATTGCTGATTTAGAGGAGAAAAGACTAAAGGAAGAAGCGCAGAATAACTAACCGAATAGTGCAGTAATAATTCAAGATAATTTGAAATCTAGAATAGTTCCTGAAATGAAAGAGGAGCTGAAAAGCATATTAGACTTCTGGACCAAAAATACAATCGACCAATCCAGTGGAGGTTTTGTTGCTGAACTAAATGATGATGGAAAATTAAGCAATGCAGATGAAAAAGGTGCCGTGCTTAATGCACGATTACTTTGGAACTTTTCTGCAGCTTACAACTTTTGCAAGGAACCCACTTATTTGGATTTGGCAGACAGCGCCTACAATAACTAAGTTCTAAATTCTCACAATTTACCCCAAAAAGCAGCAAGAATTAACTTCGCTAATTCGTATTCTGCAATAAACTTCTAATATTTCAAAACGACAGTATTGGTCCTTTCAACGGCATCGTAAACCCATACAAAAATTGCTATCCGAAAGATATTTTCCCAAATTACTGATAGAATTATAGGCAATTCGCACCCATAGAATCAGCAAACTATTTCAACCGTGGGTCTGCTTATTCTATAGATTTACAGTACTGAAGAACAGATTTACAAACCCATTATTTCAATTCAGAACCAACTGGTTATTTTCAAAGCCTAAAAAGGGAGCCTAAACACCCCTTGCCTAGAAACAACCAGAAACCATTTAAAAAAATACAGGTATGAAAACGATAACTTTATTATTAGTTTGCTGTATTGCAGCACTTGCCAGCCAGGCGCAGTGGTCATATAAATTCAGTTCGCACGATAAACACTTCCTTTATACATCAGGACAATACATTGTGGGGAAATGTAACGGGGGCAGCCTTGGATTAAATTACGTGTATAATAACAAGTTGACCGTAAGCCTTGGTTACTCGGCTTCCAACAAAGAAACTTGCTCAATGCCCGACGAATATTTAAAATCAGGGATAGAATATATGCCAACTAGTGGTGTTGAACCTTTTCAGAACAATGAAAACATTCATATTATGCTTGGTCGAGTTTTTAGCCTCAACAAAAAAAGCTCAATTCGTTTTTTATTACAAGGAGGACCGGCTTTATCTACAGTTCGTGCACCTGAGTATGAGATTAGTGGCATGCAATATGACTACCAAATGAAATCGTCGCAGAAAGTAAGCTTAGTTTTCAACCCAAAGATAGAACTCCCTCTTTGTTGTATGATTGGCTTCTCGGTAGGACCAATGATTGTTATTAATGATACACAGCAATATATAGGTGCCGGAATTGGGCTTATGTATGGTATTGTAGGCCGTGGCAAATCGTAAGCAAAATAATCGCCTCATTAGGAAACAATATCTCGTCAAAAACACCTTGCTCATCATCAGCAAATTACCTATTAACCATAAGTTATTATTTCCCTTACTAATAAACTTAATCAAGTTTTATTACATTTACCCTATATACAGGAAGTAAAAAGACCAAATCGGTCGCACAAAGAATTGTTTAAGTTTAGATTTTTGTTCCCTTAAAAGTACAAAAATCAGTAAAGAGGTAATCCCCCCTCGATAATATTCTAATGCAAATTAGGATGCTTATTAATGAACCATGATATAGGATGAGAAAGATACTCGCAGTTGATGATAACAGAATTAATTTGGAGTTACTTGCCCAGCTTGTGAAAATATACTACCCGGAATTTAAGTTCATACGAGCCGAAACCGGTGAAGAAGGAATACTCGAAGCTGTTGAAGAAAATCCAGACCTAATTCTTTTAGATATTATGATGCCCGGCATGGACGGCTATGAAACATGTAAATTCCTTAAAAGCCAAAATAAGACAAAACAAATTCCAATAATTATGATTTCGGCTTTGGGACGCGACAGCGCTGAAAGAAGCAAAGGGCTAAATGCCGGTGCCGATTCATTTATCTCAAAACCATTCGATCAAGTTGAACTGAAGGCCCAAATTAATGTGGCACTACGTATAAAAAACTATCAGGAAAAACTAAAAAAACTAAACGCAGAAATTACTTTAGTCGAAGAACGAGAGCGTCGCAGAATTGCAGAAAACTTACACGACAGTTTAGGTCAAACCCTTAGTCTGGCATTTATGCATTTGTCATCGATTAGCTTAGACGAATGTCCAGCTCAGGCAAAAAAAACTATCCAATTCACCTCTAAACTATTAAATAAATCCATTGAAGAATCGCGTGCATTAACCTACGATCTGAGTCCTCCGATATTGTACGAGCTAGGCTTAATTCCGGCCATAAAATGGAAACTGGAACAATTTGAGAAGGAGTATGGGATAAAGGCAATTTTAATTGCTGAAAACGACAACAAACACTTACTAAAAGATCACAAAATATTTTTATATCGAATAATTGGGGAGTTGCTCTCAAATATAAATAAGCATGCAAATGCATCGCATGTGGAGGTTAAACTATTTATAAAAGATAAGCAGTTTTTTATTACGGTTGAAGACAACGGCATTGGAATAGACAAGGTGAATATAAAACCGGCTTCAGCTGACGGAGGTTATGGATTATTAAGCATAATGGAACGTATTGAAAGTATGAACGGAACATTTAAAATTGAACCAACGAATAACGGAACTGTAGCAGAAATGGAAGTTCCTCTCAATAATTAATGTAAACATTTGTTTTAAAAAAGAATACAAAGAGCTAGCAATATTTAAAAGTAGGGATTATGAAGATTAAAGTACTTGTTGCCGACGATCATCAACTTTTTAGAGAAGGATTAATTAATCTGTTACAATCTGCAGAAGATATTGAAGTAATTGGCCAAGCAGAAGATGGGGAAAGTGCGATTGAAAGAGTTAATAAGCTAAAACCCGATGTGTTGTTGATTGATATTGCCATGGCCAAAATGAATGGCATTGAAGCTACGAAAATACTGAAGGGGCAAATGCCCGAACTAAAAATCATTGCAGTTTCCATGCATTCCGACAAACAATATGTAAAAGGGATGCTGGAAGCAGGAGCCGATGGTTATTTATTAAAGAACTGCACTTACCGGCAACTTACCGATGCTATTCATTCAACCTACGACGGTAAAAAATTCCTGAGTGAAGATATTACCGAAATTGTGATAGAGGGCTACCTACACGCAGCTCCCGAAGAATCCGATAAATTTTCGCAACTTTCGGAAAGAGAAAAAGAAATATTTGTTTTATTGGCTGAAGGTGGTTCAACACGCGAAATTGGCGAACAGCTTTTTATTAGCGTAAAAACAGTTGGTACACACAAACAACATATTCTTGAAAAACTGCAGCTAAAAACAAATTCCGATATCGTAAAATATGCGCTTAAAAAAGGTATTATTCAGCTAGATTAATCAAACTGTAATCCTTTCTATCTGATTGTTATTTGCTCCGTTTGGATGAATTCCTATTCTCAGAAAATTGAGACAAGTTTTAGTTTTAAGAAATTTACAGATATTTTAGATACAACTTTCAACTTCTTTTTTTAGCTTCAAACCTCAAAATCTAAAGTTATGCATAAACGAATTATTGTATTGGGAGCCGGTTTGGTTGGAAGTGCCATCGCCATCGATTTATCAAAAAACCATAAAGTTACAAGCATAGATTTAAATGATAAGGCATTTGCAAAATTTGGTAATTACCCTGATATAAAATGCATTCAAACCGATCTTTCAGACACCGACACTTTGAAAGGTTTGCTTAACAATTTCGACCTAGTTATTGGAGCTGTTCCTGGTTTTATAGGCTACCAAACCATGAAAGCCGTAATTGAAGCCGGTAAAAATATGGTCGACATTTCGTTTATGCCTGAAGACTTTATGCAATTAGATGGTCTGGCAAAAAAACACAAGGTTTCAGTTGTTGCCGATTGTGGTGTGGCTCCTGGAATGGGCAACATTATACTTGGCCACCATAATAAAAATGGGCATGTAAAATCATACGAGTGTCTGGTTGGTGGATTGCCCGTTATTCGCGAATGGCCTTACGAATACAAGGCCGTTTTTTCGCCAATCGATGTTATTGAAGAATATATTCGCCCGGCCCGTTATATTCAGAATTACGAGATGATTACAAAGGAAGCACTTTCTGACCCTGAACTTATTCATTTCGATGGCGTGGGAACCCTGGAATCGTGGAATTCGGACGGACTACGATCGCTTATGTATACCATGAAGAACATTCCGGATATGATTGAGAAAACCTTACGCTACCCTGGTTGTATCGAATATTTGAGAGTTTTGCGCGAATCAGGATTTTTCTCTTACGACCAAATTGAGGTGAACGGAACGATGGTTCGTCCAATTGATGTTACGGCAAAACTACTGTTCCCCAAATGGAAACTAAAGGAAGGCGAAGAGGATTTTACAATTATGCGAATTGTAATTGAAGCCATGGAAAACGGTCAAGCAAAAACAATTACTTATAAACTACTCGACCATTTCGACAGAGAGAACAATATAATTTCAATGGCACGCACCACCGGCTACACATGCACTGCCGTTGCCAACCTAATGCTCGATGGTGGATTTAATACCGTAGGAGTAAACCCTCCTGAGATTGTTGGTACAGGTAATGGAAACCTTACTTATATTATTCAGTATTTAAAAGAGCGTGGCGTTATCTATCAAATTAGCTAATGTGCATTTTCCATTCTATTTTGGGTTTCTTAAATCATTCATAACGAATATTAAATCCTCAATCGTTAACCCTTAAGTTTAAGTCCATTTTTCTATTTTTGCGGCATGGAATTAATTGTGGGAATAATTGTGGGTTTGTTTACTGTAATCGGAATTGCGGTTCTGGTTAAAGTAAATCGCGACCGAAAAAAGGCAAATACTATTGCAGAAAAAACTTCAGCGCCAGCATCGGATTGTTGTGGAGCACACGAAGTATGTGAGTTCGACCTGATAAAAGCTGATGAAAATAGAATTGAATACTACGACGATGAAGAACTGGACGAATACAAAAACATAAACGAAAATACTTATTCAGGTAACCAAATAGACCAGTTTCGCGACGTACTGTATACTTTAAAAACTGATGAAATAAGGTACTGGCTATTAAGCATCGAACGACGAAAAATAAACCTACCTGGCATTTTAGTAAGCGAAGCCAGAATGCTTATGGCCGAAGGATAGTAGGGGCTTTCTTCAGTTCAAATAAAAACCAAACTATTTTCTGCTTAAAAGTTTAACGAACTATTGAATAAAAATCGGAAATTATATTATTGTAGCAAATGATTTTCATCGAGCAATGAAAAAGCACGAACCATATCCTGTTCACTATCGATGAAAATGCTGTTTTTTCGCAGTAATTTCTTAATTGCCTTTTTATGTTCGGGGAAAGCTGTAATTAAAGCTCTTCGGTTTATTCCCATTTTGTGATACCCCTCCTTTTTGGAATACCTGAAATAATCACTTCGGAAATAATATTCAACATCTCGCATTATTCCTAATTCATCTTTGAACGGGCTAACCTTTTGTTCGTAGACATGCGTATCGCTCAAAAATATTTGATTACCTACATATAGTTCTTCAAAATATTTGCCCTTTTTATCTTCGCCCTTTGGATAACCTTTTATGAACTTCCTTTCCTGCTCGCCAACAATCATCACGAACGCACTTACCTGCTCTTTTTCAACAAAATACAAAGATTTGTTTTTTTCATTATAAGCAATTAACTCATCATCTTCGGCATGATAGCGTAATTTAACATTCTCATATTTATCGCCATCAGTAAGTGTTATTTCACCATCAACCCATTCATCCGGATAAAGGAAATTACTATTCGCCAAGGCACTAATATAAAATATCTCGCCCATAATTTTTCCTCCCAGTCTATTGGTCTCCAGGCTTAGCCCATCGACATTAAAACCAAGCTCCTGAGCAACTGTTGACCAACCCAACACCAACAAAAGAAGACTAACTATATACTTTTTAGCTTTCATTATTTTACTTCTATTATTTTTGAAGTTTTAAAAACCTGATTGTTTTTGGTAACACCTTCAACCGTAATTTCAATTTCTCCCTTCAAATCCGACAAATAAAATTCGAAAGTTTTATTTCCACTTACTTGTAATTTTTCCCACAAATAGTTCTGTCTAATGTCGGGCTCGCCAATAGCAATCTTTTGTGTCCGCAAATACCCAGCCTGCTTTGCGAGCTGCAAGCAAGGTATAGTATAACTGTTTATATTAGATTGTTGCGCCAACCACGAGTTAGATTTATCGACTAGTGAAACTGACAAAACCCCATTAATTTGAATATCACCAAAAACACGCTCGCTTTGTACAATGTCGATATAACTTATATCGGTTGATTTCAAATCAATAAAATATGAATTTTTAAAAACGGGTATCCCATTCAGCAAACGAAGCGGTTCGTGAGGAAAAAAATTGCCTTGACTGAGGTTAAGCAAACGAAAACTAATTTCATTATTTACATTACGATACTGAAAGCCATGTAGCAGTTCGCGCGAAATTTCTTTAAAATTGGGTAAATCGAAAAACTCGGCAGGTGTTACTCTCTTTGTTGGAATTCCATAAAACGGAACAGTATACCGTACCGGCATTTGAAATGTATTTTCCGAAGATAAACGGGTAGAATTAAAAAGCTTATTTATAAAATTTGCCTGAATTATCGTACTTATAAACTTGCTTTGTTCGGGATTCAATATTTTTGTTTCGATACTAAGTTCCTTCTCTACATCCAAACTATTAAGCTCGGGACGAATAACAAACTCGTTGTTGGAAGAACTTACTGCTTGTAAAACAACTTTGGCATCGCCTGTGGCATGCTTCAAAAAGAAATTAAATCCACCATTTTCATCGCTAATACAATAGTCGAAATAAGGTGGTTCGCTAGAAATTGACAATAATACCAAAGTGTTTTTTTGTGGATTATTATCTTCATTAAATACTTTTCCACTTATTAACACACCATCTTTTTCGGCAAAAGCAGGAATAATTGATTGGTTTTTAGAAGCAACAAAGGTAATATCGCCCGCAGAGGAACTGACGAGTGGATCGCGCAATTTAGCGGAGAGTGTTGCATGTTCTATTTCATCCAAATTAATTTCAATAGTTCCGGTAACTTTATCGCGTGTAGAACAAATGGTTTTTGAAGCGTTTATTTTTACCTGATTCTCAACAGGCATTACATTCGAAATTAAAGCAGCTCCTGGCACTTTCATTTCTTTGAGTTCTTCTTCAAAACGATTGTAAACAAACAAGGTTTTTGCGCGATGCTTCAATTCTAAATTGCGCTGCTCATTTAAAAAAGCAGAAATAAAATAGGTTCCTGAACTTAATGAATCGGGAACATGCACAAAACCTTCTACCCACTGCTCTTTACTTAAGGCTACAGCAGTTGTAATTACTCCTCCATTTGCTGAGTTTAGCTGAACATGAGCCACATTACTGTTCTGTTCAAGTTTTTTTGGTAGCCAAACCTTAAACCACAAAGTGTCGCCCGATAAGCAATAATCACGATCGGTATACAAATGCAATTTACTGAATTCCGAATCAGTTTGGGCAAAACCAGAATAAGCCACCAATAGTAAAAACAGAACTAAAAAATATGTAATTCTTTTCTTCATTCAAATTGTATTATTGTTCCCAAAATGGTGGTGGAATGTCAATTGTTTCTCCTCTCCATGGAATTGGACTTCTATCAGAAACTTCCCTTACTTCGTAGCCCGCTTTTTCCGAAATAAAACGTATAAAATAACGGTATTCAACTACATTTGAAATTTCAAAATTCCCCAAAACCACTTCCTTCGAATCGCTTATACATTTAATATTACTGCGTGCCTGCACATAAACCGGATCAAAAATACGACCTTCCGAATCAAGCTGTGCATTTAAATCTTTGTAATACTTATACGAAGATTCGGAAATGGCATGCTGGTATAAAACCATTATCCACCCAATCATAATACTGTCTCCTTCCATTGCAACCGACTTCTTGAAAAAATACAAAGGGTGTTTCACAATATCTTTTGAGCTGGAATATTCAGGAGAGGCAGCAATATTAAAAATACCACCAGCCGTACTTTTTTTCCAATAATAATGAACTATGTCGGGCAGTAATTCTTGTGGTTCATTCCACAGGAACTCGAGTACTTTTTCAGATGTAAACCGGTAATTCGGAATATCAGGAGTAGATTTCATATCAGCATACATCTGTACGCCCTGTATTTCCTTGAAATCATCGGCATCATTAGCTCCCGTAACTTCCAACACCTTTACTTCAGGTATCCCATAAACACTATCGAGAGTTGGAACAGGTGGCACTTTCTCAAATTCTGACTCAAAAGTATTTGAACCATATTCTATTCTTATTTTGTATTCCCGATCAAAATCAAGATTAGAAGGAACATAAAATTCGCCATCTGCAAACTCCTGAAGCTCCGCTTCCTTCCCTTCATCATCAATTAGAAAAACGTTCCCTCCTATTGCAGCCGGATAGCTTTTAAATCCATCGTTAAACCCTTGCGATTTCGTAAGCCTGATATAATTATCAGAGCGTCCGTTAACGATTCGGGCATCCACCACAATAGCATCACTAACATCATCAATATCCGGGACATAAACATCCTCACATCCAGAAACTAATGTGGCAATTACAAAACAATATATAAATAGCCTTTTCATTAAAATCGAAAATTATAGGTTAACGATGGGACCGGAATTCCTATTACCGATAGTTTGTACAGCGAGTAGCGACGGTAATTATTTTCTTCACCCGGAATAGACTTTTTGTAGTACACCGAGTATGGATTATTTCGTCCGTAAACATTATAAACCGAAAGTGTCCAACTTCCTTTCCACATACGTTTTTTACGCAGGTTTTCATCAAAAGTAATCGACACATCCATACGGTGATACGGAGGCATTCTGTATTTATTTCTGTCGGAATAATAAACAAGGGTTTCACCGGCAAACTCATATTGTAACTCGGGCAGGGTGGTTGGTCTCCCGGAGATTAGGACAAAGTTTCCGGAAAATTTCCAGCGACGACTTATATTATAAGTACCCGTAAGTGAGAAATCATGTGGTTTGTCGTAAATAGAAGGATAATAATCGCCATCCCAAAAATTTTCGTCGCCAAATGGGCTTTCGTTTTTTCGCGTGGTTCGGGAGTAAACATAACTGGCATAACCGGTTAAACGACCAAAATTCTTTTTAGCGCTTAACTCTATTCCGTACGAATACCCTTTTGTTGGTATCAAAGCAGTTTCAACCTGTTCGTTCATTATTAACTGAGCACCATTTTTATACTCAATAAGATTTTGTAGATTTTTGTAATAAATTTCTGCAGAAAAATCAATGCCTTTTAACCACGTACTATTTTCTACTCCTACAGCAAACTGGTCGCTAATTAAAGGAGCTAAATGGTAATCAGCAGCCTTCCAGGTTTCGGCAGGAGAGATAACTGCATTGTTACTTAACTGAAAAGCATATTGATAATTACGCTGATAATTGAGCTTTAAAGTTGTATTTGAATTTAAATCGAAACTCATCGAAAAACGAGGTTCAAAACCACCGTACGAGGCCGATGTTTCATTTTCACCAAAGTTTAAAGAATCAATCACATTCTCGGGCTCTTTGGGTTTGTTCGGGTCGTAAATATAAACGACCGGGGTTCCAATATTTCGGAAGGCACTGTATCGAACTCCAGCCATCAGCGATATACTTGGTGTTAATTCAAACTCGTCGCCAATATATGCTGCCCACTCAATTGTTTTTTCAAGGTTTAGTGCCTGTTCTTCAATAACCGTTTGCTCCTGCCGTGGAGTAATTGTTCCGGGGCTAATTCTATTATAAACGCCTTTAAAGCCAAATTCAACATTGTGTCGTACGTCAGGGTGCCATTTAAAATTATATGCTCCAGAAGTGTATTCCAACGAATTATCTAAATAATAAGATTCGTTTGGTTTATCGTTGGCTAAATCTGTTAAACGGTATTCGTATTTACTATATGCCAATTCCAAATCGCCATACAATTTTTCCGCCCAACGTGAATTTAGTTTTAAACTACCTAGCATATTACCATATTCCGTAATCGATTGCGAGCTTGTACTAAACTTATCGTTACTGGCATATCCCATTACGTTAAGTTTATTATGTGCATTAAATTTATAGCTTATTTTTCCCGACACATCGTAAAACTTAGCAACACTTTGATTTAAATCCACATCGGGTAATTCCTTTAAAATCCAATCGGCATACGAAGCTCTTCCTCCGGCAATAAATGTTAGTTTTTTATTTTTTGTTAGCGGCCCATCTAAAGTTAAGCGCGTGCTTATGGTTCCAATACCACCTGAAGCTTGCAAGTGGTCATTGTTTCCTTCCTTAAAATCCACCTCCATAACCGAGGCAACACGTTCCCCATATTTCACCGGCATTCCACCTTTAAACAAACGAACATCTTCTACCACATCGGGATTAATTAAGGACATAAAACCGAATAAGTGCGAAGAGTTAAAAACCGGGCTACCATTTATTAGAATGAGGTTTTGATCGGTGTTTCCACCACGCACATTAAAACCCGATGAAAGTTCACTAACCGTTTGAACTCCGGCCAACATGGTTAAACCTTTTAGAACATCAACCTCGCCCATTAATGCCGGAAGCTGCTTTAATTCTTTACTGCTCATTTGCACCATACTCATTTGGGCTCGCGGCACATCTGCTCCTTTTCCCAGCACCGTAACCTCGCCAATACTATGCGATTCTTCAAACAGTTGAAAATCAGCTGACCCATTTTCAATCAACCTAATTTTTACCGAAGAGCTTTGAAAACCTATAAAAGAAATGTCCAGTTTGTGATCGCCAGTTGGAATATCCAATTCAAAATTTCCATTTGAATCGGATGTGGTTCCTTTTTGCATTTTAGTATTAAACACAACAGCTCCGGTAAGAGGTTCTCCCGTTTTCCCATCTAAAACTCTACCCGAAAGATTTGCATTTTTATAACGCCCTAGGTTCATTGGATATCCAACAACCAGCGTTTGCGAAAAGTCGTCGTATTTCGAACGCATGTCAGATATTCTTCGAAAAACAACTATACCGTCATCCTGAAAAAATTCATAATTAAGTTCGTGATTAACAAACACATTATTTAAGGCTTGAATTAATGGAGTATTTTCAAAACGATAATTTATTGTATATGGGGCAATCCAATCCTCTTTATAAAAAACCTTCAAACTATGTTTAGTTTGCAAATCAACGAGAAAGTCTTTTAAGGGTTGATTCTTATAATCAGCATTCACTTTTACCTTATTTATATCTTGCGCATGCAAAAAGCCAACACCCAAAATTAATAAGGCCACAAGTGTAATTATACGACGAATGAAAGTGCTTTTCAATTTATTGAACTTTGGTTTAGTTTCTCGGGAATCATCACTCACAAAAATGATTCCAATTTGACTTTAATTTCACAAAAGGTTCAAAAACAAATAATTTTTCTCAATTTCATGTCATAAAACACATTCTTCTGACCATATATTTGAATACCCTAACTTTTATTTCAATCTTAGGGAGTGATAAACCTTCCAATAATCAAATATGAATCAATAGTATAAAAATGCAAAGATTTATTACACTATTTTCTCTATTATTTTTCATCTGTGCAAGGTTAATACAAGTATATTCCACTTCCCCTCATCCTCTCAGTATTGATGCTAATTCAAACATTTTATCGTTAAATTTCAAAGGCCTACTATTTGCCAACTAATAATTGAACTCACTTATCTCATGAAAAAATATATCATTCTTTGTATCGCATTACTGACTGCCGTAAACCTTGCCGCTCAACACAAAATAGATAGCACCTTACTTTCTGTGTTTAAATACCGACATGTTGGCCCAACTCGAGGTGGGCGCGTAACCACCGTTGCCGGAATTGCAAGCCAACCCGAAACGTACTATATGGGAGCAAGTGGAGGTGGTGTTTGGAAAACCGACGATTACGGAATAAACTGGAAAAATGTTTCCGATGGTTATTTTGCAAGTCCTTCAATTGGCGATATTCAGGTTTCACAATCAAATCCGAAGATTGTCTATGTAGGAACCGGCTCCGATGGAATTCGCTCAAATATTATTGCAGGAAGAGGCGTTTATAAGTCGGAAGACTCGAGTGAAACGTGGAAAAATATTGGCCTCGAAAAAACAGGACA
>JAUVDE010000222.1 GCA_030595485.1 Draconibacterium sp. | reverse complement strand
CGGATAATAGGTTTTGTCGATAACTCTCATAAGTATTTTTCCTAGAAATTCACCTTCTTCGCTACGTTTGGTTTTGGTTCCCATTAAAATTATGTCGGGATTATATCTTTTGCAGGCAGCTGTAATTACATTTACCGGAGTTCCTTTTAACATCCTATAATGTAATTTTACTTTGTTTAAAAGTTCTTCAGGAATCTGTTTTTTCAATTCTTTGCTAAAATTAACCAGCTTTAATTCGGCTTTTTGAAATGCCTCTCGTAGTTCAATTTGTACGTATCTCTCCCACGATGCAGTATGGCGGTCTGGTTCATTAAACCGTGGGTCTTCGTAAGCGTACAAAAGTTTTACTTCAGCATTGTTTTTAGCAGCAAGGCCTATGGCATATTTACATAGTTCAATGCAATTTTCACTTAGTTTAACCGGAACTATTATTTTTTTGAAATCAGCGAAAGATTTATTATCCTTCACCTTTCCCAGATCATAATCTTTATGAATTTGCAATAACCTTGCAATTGCTTTTTCCGATTGTCCTGCTTTTACTTTTAAAAGCACTTCGCTAGGATTGTATTTATCACCCAGACTTTGGCTTTCATTGGTGAAAAATACCTCAATTCCGTGCTCCTCCAACTTGTCTTTTACAAAACTTCCTAGTTGATGAGTTGTAATTCTCAATAGTGTAATTAATTGATTTTCCATGGCTAAATTGTTTTGTTTAATTCATTTTCTATTTTCCCGTATTTATCTACTAACTCTGCTTTTATGCCTGTTTCGGCATGCGAGAAGTATTTGTTAAAGAGTCCCCATGCGGTATCAATCATGGTGTCAATTTCAATATTGATGTCAATGGCTAGTAGCTTTTCCGAATATTCTTTTGCAAAACTCATTGTGCGTTTATCGTAGTCAGTTAGGTCAAAGCCATTCTCAATTTTTGTTTTGGCATTGGCAGCATCAGCGTAAAGCCGAATGGCGGTGTTCATTACCTGAGGGTGGTCTTCGCGTGTCTTTTTACCAATTACCAGTTGCTTTAATCGCGACAAACTTCGAAAGGGATCGATGATGACTTTTCCAATATCGGTGTCTTTTCTAAGGAACAGCTGACCTTCGGTTATATAGCCAGTGTTGTCGGGAATGGCATGTGTAATGTCGCCGCCTGACAGTGTAGTTACTGCAATAATTGTAATTGATCCTCCATTGGGGAATTGCACTGCTTTTTCGTAAAGTTTAGCCAAATCGCTGTATAACGATCCTGGCATGCTGTCTTTCGAAGGAATCTGGTCCATTCGATTGGAAACAATACTTAATGCATCGGCATAAAGTGTCATGTCGGTTAAAAGAACAAGTACACTTTGGTTTTTTTCAGCGGCAAAATATTCAGCAGCTGTTAATGCCATATCGGGAACCAACAAACGTTCCACCGGAGGATTTTCGGTAGTATTTACAAAGCTTATAATTCGATCGATAGCCCCTGCATTTTCAAATACATTTTTAAAAAAGAGATAGTCGTCGTTGGTAATACCCATTCCTCCCAGAATAATTTTATCGGCTTTTGCTCGTAAAGCAACCATTGCCATTACTTGGTTATAAGGTTGGTCAGGATCGGCAAAAAAAGGTATCTTTTGTCCGGTAACCAAGGTGTTGTTTAAGTCGATTCCGGCAATGCCTGTGGCAATTAATTCCGATGGTTGTTTTCTACGAACAGGATTTACTGAAGGTCCACCAATTTCAACCAGTTTGCCCTCAACTTCCGGCCCTCCATCGATGGCTTGCCCATAGGCATTAAAAAATCTTCCGCTAAGTTCTTCGCTAACGGCAAGTTGAGGGGCGTGACCCAGAAACACAACCTCTGCATTGGTTGGAATACCTTCTGTACCAGAGAAAATTTGCAGTGTTACCAAGTCACCCTCAATTTTAACAACTTGTGCCAAACGGTCGTTTACCAGAGCCATCTCTTCGTTGCCAATTCCACTGGCCCTTAAGGAACAAGTTGCCTTAGTAATTTGATCTATTCTTGTGTATATTTTTTGAAAAGCTGTGGTTTCCATTTTTCTTTTTTGAGTTTAGATTTGTTCCACTTCAACAACTGCTTTTTCTTCAATTATCTCTTTCAGTTCATTTTCAAACTTTATAAATTGTTCCGATTGAAACTCCGAGTAATTCATTTGTCTGAACACATTAATTATCCTTTTGAAATAGGGATTCACTTCTTCGAAATTTTCAAATTTGAATGAAGTATTGTTAACCTCCAGTACTTTGTCCATCATGTATTTTTGCCGTTCGATAGGAGTTGAGGCATCAACTTTGTCAAAAGCATCTTGTTGCAGAATTACAAAGTCGATAATCTCCGATTTCCAGAATACTTGGTGGTACTCGATGGGAACTCCATCGTCGCCCAAAATATTTATTTGCTCGTAGGCTTCATGACCGCGAATAAGAATGTTTTTTGCCTTCAGAATATTATCCACCCAATTGGGTGAAACAGTTTTAGAAACGAACTCAATAAACTCTGGATATTCAAGATATTTTGAGTAACTATCAACTGCATCAATTGCAGGGTAGCGTTTACTGTCGGCACGATTTTGTGAAAGTGAATAAAAACAACGTGCTGCTTTTTTTGTAGCCTCAGTAACCGGTTCTTTTAAATTACCTCCTGCCGGAGAGACTGTTCCGATAAAGGTTACCGAACCTGTTTCGTTGTTGTTTAAATAAACAAATCCGGCGCGGGCATAAAAGTTTGAAATAATTGCTGGCAAATCCATTGGGAAAGCATCCGGTCCGGGAAGTTCTTCCATGCGGTTCGACATTTCTCGAAGTGCTTGCGCCCAGCGAGAAGTGGAATCGGCTAGCAGCAATATTTTTAATCCCATAGAGCGATAGTATTCAGCAATCGTCATGGCTGTATAAACCGAAGCTTCGCGGGCTGCAACAGGCATATTCGATGTGTTGGCAATTATGGTGGTTCGCTCCATTAGTTTTCTGCCTGTGCGAGGGTCGTCCAGTTCCGGGAATTCCGAGAAAATCTCAACTACTTCGTTGGCGCGTTCTCCGCAGGCGGCAATAATAATCATGTCGGCTTCGGCTTGTTTCGAAAGGGCGTGCTGTAACACTGTTTTTCCTGTTCCAAACGGACCGGGAATAAAACCAGTTCCTCCTTCCACAATAGGATTAAGGCTATCGATGACTCTGATTCCAGTTTCCAAAAAATCAAATGGTCTGGGCTTTTCCTTGTAAGTTCTTATTGGAATTTTAACCGGCCATTTTTGCACCATGTTAACTTCAATTAATTTACCATTAACATTTTCCAAAGTGGCAATGGTATCATAGATTTTATATTCTCCTACTGAACTAACTTCCTTAACGGTAAAACTTCCGGGAAAAGTAAACGGAACCATTATCTTGTGTGGGATCCAGTTTTCGATTACTTCACCTAGCCAAGAGCCGGCCTCCACTTTGTCGCCTACATTTGCCAATGGTTTAAATGCCCATAACTTTTCAACTTCCAAAGGGTGTGTGTAGTCACCTTTTTGCAGAAATATGCCTTCCATTTTATCGAGGTCGTGCTGTAAACCATCAAAGTTTTTCGATAGAATTCCGGGTCCCAAAGTAGCTTCCAGCATGTGCCCGGTAAATTCCACTTCAGTTTCGGTTTTTAATCCTCGGGTGCTTTCAAAAACCTGTATGTAAGCATTATTCGATCCAATACGAATTACCTCGGCCATAAGTTTTACACCCCGATGATTTATATAGCAAATTTCGTTTTGCGAAACCGGACCATCGACCTCAACGATTACGAGGTTGGCAATAATTCCTTTAACTTTTCCTTTCGTACTCATCGTTTTTATTTGCTTAGGCTAAACTCCATCGGGAATTCGTAGCTTGTTTTTAAATCATCAATTAATTGTTTTAACAGAATTTTACCTGTGTCTGCATCTAGTTTTAACCACCGATCGCTTATTAGCATTTTAACGGTAAAACTTAATATCTTTTCAATGGTGAAATAGTGAAAGAAGGTGTTTTCATCCAGGTAGTTCCATCTGATTTTGTCAAGTTCTTTTTCTTTTTCATTTAGGCTAATGTCTGATTCTGCTATTCTGAAAATCTGTTGATTAAAAGGTAGTTCATCTTCGAATAATTCGGGTTTTAAGCGTTTGTTAATTAGCAAAGAGTAAGGCATAATATTTTGCTCTACTTTTATTAACTGTTGCTGTAAGTTGTACCCAAACCGAACGCAGTTAAACGCTGCAAAAATATTTTTAATGTTTAAGTTGAATGTGAACCAGGATCTTAGAAACTCATTTTTAGTTTGCAGCGCGTATTCATAAAAATATTGATGAAGTATATTTTCTGTTTCAACTGTACGCTCATTAATTTCAGAATCTTGTACCCAGTTTAAAAACTGAATCATATAAGCCGGTAATTCAAGTAGTTCATTTTCCGGAGAAAATTGAAATTCTAATTCGGCTTTTGAAATATTTCCATTCGGGTTAAATACAGGAGATTGTTCAAAAATTTGGGAAAGAAGATTTTCGTTATCAAAAGGTAAAAAGAGATATTCAAGTAAATTGTAATCTTCGCAGCTAAGTTGGTTTTGCAGCTCTTCCCTAAAATCAACACAGTTAAATGTCAACTTGCTTTCGTTAAAAAACAAATCGGGGAGTCCGGCAACCAAACAATAATACTCTTTCCTTAGCATAACCGAATTTTTTGAAATAGTTTTTCCAAACCCGGTGTACTTAGAGATTGTAACGAAATAACTTGCCATTTCACGCTTGTTCTTTTACCTTTTAACTTCCTTGAAAAATCTTTGAATAGCCGTGCTATTCGCATATTTTTCAAGTTGTTAAAAAACAAAATTACTGCGCCTCAAACCGTCAATTTATTACGTAATAATCCCTTAACGTGTTTTTCTGGTTTTATCTCAACTTAAATTGCGTACTAAAATCTTTTCTATTCTTTTTCAGCAGAGTCAAAAAGTAATTTTTTTGTACTGTCTTTTATATAGCTTTTAAAATAGTTTTCAAAATCTTTATCAGAAAAACTTAAAAAGTAACTTCCGTCTTTCGGGCCAATTTTGAACCCGGAATTTATGTTTGAATCAAATTTAATTTCAACTCCTTTATCCAAGGTGTCTTGGGCTTTCGATTCGAAAAAGACCATAAGTTCTTTTTCCTTTTGTTCCGATAGAAGTACTTTTAAATTTATGTCTTCCGACTTCTGAGGATTCCAATTTTTTACGATGTGCAGCAGTATCTCTTTTATAAAATCATTGTCCGACAGAGCATTTTTAAACTGCCCCTTTACTTGCGAAGTGCTTATTATTTGAGTGATTTGTTGTTTGAGCTTACTTATAAATTGACGCCCGGCTAACTGCAGCTCTGTATTTGTTTTTTGTTTTATTTCATTGGCTTGGTTTTGAGCCTTAATAAGTAATTCACGTTGTGCTTTTTTTGCTGAATTAAGAATCTCATTCACTTGCGCTTTGGCGTCAGCTATTATTTGTTCCGAGTCATTTTTTGCTTTAATAACTCCATCGTTATAAATCTTTTCCGTTATTTCCTGAATCTTGTCAGTCATTGGGTTTTGGTTAACAAGGTTTTAAATCAAATTGATATCGTAATCCTGTGTGATTCCTCCCACCGTAAATACCGGCATTTTACAGCCATGAACGATTTCAGAAACAAATTTGTTAATCTTTTTGCCCGTAAAATGGTATTCCTGATGGGTTCTTATAATTACCAATTCGGGCTTTTCCTCTTCGATGTATTCAAGTACAGCAGTATGGTGGTGTTGCTTATGAACTTTTAAAATTTTAACATCGCATTGCACTCCACGGTTTTCGAGCATTGTCTTCAGATTCTCAGCCTTTTTATAAGCCAGACTTTTTGTTTCGTCCATCTTAATGTTAAGCGCTGATACAATTTGAATTTTTGCATTTAGTTTTTTTGCAAAAAAAGTAGCCCAATACAAGCGTTTTTTTGTTCGCTGCGAAATGTCTATGGGAATTACAATTTTGTTTATTTTTTCAATTGGATAGTCTTTGTTTACAGT
>JAUVDE010000052.1 GCA_030595485.1 Draconibacterium sp. | reverse complement strand
TGAACAAAAATTTAAAAGGTTAGTTTTTTCGCTAATTTGATCGCCTTCAACTATGGTATGTCTTTGTTGACCTTCTTTTTTTACAACGTAAGAGTAGCAAAAGTCAATCACCACATCGAAATAATCATCAAGCGGTTTGCTGTTAATTTCGTGGCCTGCTCCACACGATGTGTGTAACCAATAGGGTGTTTCAAGTTTGTTTAACTTCTCAGCAATAGTATATGAACCGCTTAATATCATGTAACCCTTATCTTCCTTTTTGCAATAATGATGTGGCGCGGTTGCATATGGAACCAAGCGGTCGTTGCTACCATGAAATAAAAGCGAAGGTACAGCCGATTCATCGTACAAAACAGTAGTGTCGGGAATGGCACCGGACATGCCAATAACACCGGAAAATGAAACCGGGCCCGAATCGAGACCATAACAATAGGGTGGTTGATAGGCAGTATTTAAAACAGATTCGGCACCAGCACTACTTCCAGCTAAAATAATTTTCTGAGGATCAATGCCAAATTGATGGCGGTTTTCAATGAGAAAAAATGTGGCATCCTGAATGTCTTCAACGGCAGCATAAAAGGTATTTAATTTATCGTTCGACGGACAATTGCATCCAAATCCTTCAGGCTTCCCTTTTCGGGAAAGGCGATATGATAGGGAAGCAACCACATATCCATGATTAGCCATTCTCATGCAAAAATCTACAATGTCATTCTGATTGCGTTGTCCTCCGGCAAATCCTCCACCATGGACAAAAATCAGCGTGGCTCTTTCCAATTCTGCATCGGCCTGAGGCAGATAAATATCTAAATCCAGATTCTCGCCTTCTTTAGTGGCATAGGTAAGCGTTTCGATTTCAACTTCATCGAAAAATGGTTCAGTGTACCTTTCTTGCGAACTACAAGTGGCAGATATTGTGAAGAGTAAAGAGAATAATAAATAATATTTGAGCATAAATATTTTTTTCTGTGAAGATAAAGATAAACAGTAGGTGTGCAAGGAAGTTTTTGAATGGATTAAAACGGAACAGTTCGAAAAACTGATGGAGTAAAATAATTCTGAAAAAAAAGGCATAAAAAAATGGAGCCCAAACCCTTAAGCTCCATTTAGTTTTGTTGAGATGATTAATATCTCCCTAATTTTTTATCTTTTTGATTTCGCTTTGTATTAAGCAATATTCAGACCATAAAATGTAAGTAGTTGATAATTAGGAAAAGCTTAGCGTGCCAAATGAAGAAGTTGTCTTAATATGGGACAGTATTGGGTTGGTTGGGACTAAAAGAGAAGATCGGGGTTTGCAGAATGTGTTAATTCGTGATGAAGTAGCCAGCGTTTTCGTTCCAAACCTCCGGCATAACCGGTAAGTTTTCCATTGCTGCCAATAATTCGATGACACGGTATTATTATTGGGATAGGATTTTTTCCATTTGCCAATCCAACCGCACGGGTATTTTTCTCAGAACCGGATTGTTTGGCGATGCTTAGATAAGAGTCGGTTTCCCCAAACGGGACAGCTTCCACAAGTTGCCAAACTTTTTGCTGAAAATCGGTTCCCGCAGGTGCTAGTTTTATCGTAAATTCTTTTCTATTTCCATTTAAATACTCTTCTAACTGATTAGCAGCTTCTCTTATAATAATTATTTCGTCTTTAGTTGATTCTCCCGGTTCTTTTACAAACGAGATTTCGAGTAATGCATCCTGTGTTGCTTTTAGTTTTAGCCAACTAATTGGAGTGTCTATGTATTTTGTGTAGGTATTCTGTTCCATATAAAAAAAGTCCGATACTTTAAAGATACCGGACTTTTTAAAATTTGTATTACATTATTCGTCGAATTGTTAGTAACGTTGCCGTTTTGTGTATTTTGTATGCAGCAAATGATGCGAAACTTCACCAAGCGGTTCTTTTAAGAAATCTTTATAGAGTTTCAGAACTTCTGGATTTTCATGGGATTTACGAATTGTCAATGAACTGTCTTCGGCATAAATCGCTTCCGCACGTTTCTTCCTTATTTCAGGATTGGTAGGAATGGGTTGTCCACCACCACCTAAACATCCACCTGGGCACGCCATAAACTCGATGAAGTGGTAATCGGCCTTGCCAGATTTAACAGATTCCATAACTGTTTTTGCGTTTACCAATCCATGGGCAACTGCACATTTTAATTCTACACCATCAAGGAAAGCCCAGTCTTCAACCGGATTTTCAATTTTAATAGAAGCTTCGCGTACTCCTTCCATTCCACGAACTGGTGTAATGTCTAAATTATCGAACGGAACTTCGCGCCCGGTAACTATTTCGTAAACGGTACGTAAAGCAGCTTCCATTACACCACCGGTTGCACCAAAAATAACCCCAGCACCTGTCGAATCGCCCATTAAACGATCGTATTTAACAGGTTCTATTTTTTCAAAATCAAGCCCGGCTTGTTTTATCAGAATTGCCAATTCTCTGGTGGTTAAAACATAATCAACATCGCGGTAACCACTATCGTGCATTTCAGGACGCCATGCCTCAAACTTTTTAGCCGTACAAGGCATAATCGATACTGAAACAATATTGTCGGGCTCTATATTACGCGCTTTGGCATAATAGGTTTTTGCCAACGCTCCAAACATTTGTTGTGGAGATTTACATGTTGAAAGATTACCCAAATACTCGGGATACATATGTTCGATGTACTTTATCCAACCAGGTGAACACGAAGTTGCCATTGGTAAATCAACGGTTTCATCTTTGTCGACCAGTGCTTTTTTCAAACGGGTGAGTAATTCGGTGCCTTCTTCCATAATTGTAAGATCGGCTGTAAAATCGGTATCTAAAACCGAATCGAAACCAAGGCGTTTTAATGCTGCTACCATTTTCCCGGTTACACGTGTTCCCGGGGGTAGGCCTAATTCTTCACCTAAACCAACACGAACCGCTGGAGCTGTTTGCACCACCACATGTTTTTTCGGATTCGCAATAGCTTCCCAAACTTCTTCAATGTAATTTTTTTCAACCAAAGCTCCGGTAGGGCAGTGGTTTATACATTGTCCACAATTGGTACAAACCACATCGCGCATGTGTTTTTCAAGGAAAGTTGTTATTTTCATTTCGTCACCTTTGTGGGCAACAGTCAGAGCATTTACGCCTTGAAGCTCGGCACAGGTGCGAACACAGCGTTGGCATCGAATACATTTACTGTCGTCTTTCATAATAGACGGCGAGTAAGCATCGATTGAATACTTTTTAAGTGGCACCAGTTCAATAAAATCCTGTGTCATTATTTTGTATTCCGACGCCAGCGTTTGCAATTCGCAATTACCATTACGGTAGCATTTGGTGCAATCGGCATTGTGTTCGGTTAGTAATAATTCAATAATATGCTTACGCGAGTTACGAACTTTTAAGCTGTTCGTTAGAATCTCCATTCCTTCTTCGCAAGGTGTTGCACAGGCAGCCGACAATCGCTTTTGCCCGGTAACTTCAACTATACAAACACGGCAATTTCCGGCAACACATAAGTCTTTGTGGTAACAGAGTGTTGGAATAGTAATTCCCTGACTATCTGCAGCTTCAAGTATGGTTTTTCCAGTTTCTATTTCCACTGGAAAACCGTTAATTGTAAGATTTACTTTTTTACTCATTTTGTAGGTATTACCAGTTCTTAATAAATCATTTCTTCCCTGAAGTTTTCGACTATCGAAGAGAATGAATTGGCAACTGATTGACCCAGTCCACATTTTGCCGTGTACTGCATGGTTTCAGTTAACCGTATTAATTTGTCGAGATATGCGGCCGGCTTGTCGCCTCGTTTTACTGCCTTAATGCCGAGCAGCAATTGCTGGCAGCCTACACGGCACGGAGTACATTGTCCGCACGATTCTTCACGGAAAAACTCAAGATAATTATCGAGAACATTAAACATGGATCGCGAACTATTAAAAAGCATCATGGAACCACCGGTTGGGAGTGAAATACCTCTAAGTTTCCCTTTGAAACCAATGGCGGCATCTTTAAACTTTTTGCGAGGAACCAAAAAGCCTGATGCACCTCCAACCTGAACCGATTTGGTGTCGCCATCGCCAAATTCGTACACAAAATCCTGAAGACTCATACCCAATTCTAACTCATAAATGCCAGGTTTGGGGGTATCGCCTGAAACCGAGAAGAGTTTTGTCCCTCTGGAATACTGAACACCGAGATCGTAGAATTTTTTAGCGCCGTATTTAAAAATGGTAAAAGTATGCACCAGTGTTTCAACGTTGTTAATTACGGTTGGTTTGCCCAAATAACCTGATTCCGACGGAAATGGTGGTTTATTACGAGGTTCACCACGTTTCCCCTCCATCGATTCCATCAAAGCAGTTTCTTCACCACAAATGTAAGCACCACTTCCCATAAACACCGATATTTTAAAATCGAACTCAATTTCGTTGCAGTAGTATTCAAATTCGTCTATTGCTTTTTTAAGCTCAGGCTGCAAAAATTTGTATTCGCCTCGTAAATAAATGAAACCTTCGTTTGCTCCAGTTACATAGCCACAAACAGCCATGGCAGTTAAAACTTTGTAAGGAACACGCGAAAGAATCTCGCGATCTTTAAAAGTGCCAGGCTCACCTTCATCGGCATTACAAATGACGTATTTTTTTTCTGATTTAGCCTCGGCAGTGAATTTCCATTTTAGTCCTGTAGGAAAGCCTGCTCCACCACGTCCTTTCAGCTCCGAACTCATTAATTCATTAACCAATTCCTCGGGCTTCTTTTTTATAGTATTCGACAGAATTTTCTCCCAGTCGTTTTCATTTCTAAAAATAAAATCGACGCGTTTTAATTGATGTGAATTTGCCATTATTGCTAATTATGAAAATTACCGTTTTTATCCATGTATTTTGTAAGTATATCTCGCACCTTTTCAGGTGTGAGTTCAGTATAAACGTCATCGTTTACGAGCATGGCCGGTGCTTTGTGGCACCAGCCCAAGCAGTTGGTTTCGAGCAAGGTAAAGCGTTTGTCGGGCGTAGTATCACCCATTTTAATTTTTAGCATGTCTTGAATAGCGAATAAAACCTGTGTTTTACCCTTCATCGCGCAAGTAATGGTTTTGCAAACCCGAATAATAAACTTTCCGGTTGGTTTTGTTTCAAGAAAAGAATAGAATGTTGCGGTGCCATAAACATCAGCAGCAGGAATTTCTATCTCTCTTGCAATTTCAACCATTGAGTGTTCCGAAAGAAAACTTTCGCGTTCAACCACTCCTTGCATAATAGGCAAAAGACTTTTTTTGTTCTTCCATGTTTGTCAGCAAGGTCTTTAATTAAGGATTGGATTGGATCCATGAGAAAAGTTTTAAATAATAAAATGGTCTTTAGTTGTTATTGTTAAATAGGGCGCCAATTAAGGCCAGATCGGTGAGTCGAAGATTTGTTCTTTAAATAAAGAATAATTTCTTTATTTGCTATAAACAAATATATGAAGATGAGTAATAAAAAACCATGATATTGTTGCTTAACATGATGTTTTTCAGCAGGATTAGGAAATGGTTTCTTAACTGGTGTTTGGAGTGATGCAAGACCCTGATTTGTGTCATGTACACTTATGTTGTTCGAAATGTTTTTAAACGTTATTTAACACAATGTAGTCTAAATAAGAATTAGTTTAGGGATGTGAAGTAAACGAAAGTTTAACATTTTTTTCAAAATCAGTATAACATAAAGCAACCATTTCATGCGTTTAATTGTCTATATTGTATAAGCCAGAAAAAATAGAAACAATTTTTAGTATGAAAACAATTTTAATCACCCACTTCGCATTACTTCTTTTTATTATTCCGGGTAATAGCTGGGCGCAGTTAGTAACTGTTTCCGGCTATGTAAATAATGGAACAAATGGACAAGCAATGAAGAATGTCAGCATTTTTGAGACCAACTCGGGAATTGGAACTATAACTAATAAGTATGGTTTTTATAAGTTAACACTTGAAAAGGGAATGCTTAATTTAAGTATAACTGATAATGGTTTTACGCCTTACTCGCAAAAGTTGGAAATAGTTTCCGACACTACTTTGCGTGTAAATCTGCAACCTAAATTAGATATTAAAACAAAACAGAAGAAACAACACGAACTTCATGCAGAAGTTAAGGCTGATAAAAAGTCGAATAAACGAGGATTTAAATTGTTTTAAGTAATTACTTCAGGAAATCCATTATGTTGGAAGGTCTGTCATCAACAAGTTCATATATTATTTTCCCTTGACACTTATCGGGTACCGGAACATTAATCATTTCAGAAAGCGTTGGAACTAAATCAACCGCATTGTGTTTGCTTTTGATGGTTTGTGGACGAATGCCATTACCGAAAAACACGAGTGGAATTCTACTTTGATCGGTATAGTTTACACGTTTAAACTTGTAAGTAGGTTGCCAACCTTCCTTTAAGGTGTACATAAAATCGCCCGAACGGTTTTTAAAATAAGTGTTGTAAATGGGCTCCAATAAACCATTAGCCGAACTTCCTTGCTCTAACTGGTAGGCAGGCATCGAAACCTGCACGCCTTCAAACTGGTTAATGAAATTAGAGCAAACATCGCGCATTTCGTTTATGGTAACATTATCGCTTTTGTCAATAATTTCGTGGTCGAGATACAATTGCAAATCTGAATAATGCTCAATCCACTTTTTCTCTCCGTAGGTAATATTTAAATAAGAAGTAAGTAAGGCAATGGCACTTTCCACATTAAAATGGTCTACGGTAAGGTGGAATTCTTCTTTCAAATAATCAACCGGATACGATGCTGAAGTATTTCCAGTTAAAAAAAACAGCACGTTTTCCTTGCCATATTTTTTTTCAGCTACTTTAACTAATTCACCAATGTATTGGTCCAGGTACAAATAAGTGTCCATCATTTCTAACGAAGCCGGTCCGAAAGAACCATTTTCGTAGTCCATACTTGAAAATACTGCCGTAACAAAATCAGTTACGTTATCAGCGCCAATTTCTTCATTTTCCAGCAACTGAAGCGTAAAATCTTTAATCATCATGTTTGCTGATGGCGTTGTTTTAAACGGACGGTAGTCTTCGGTACGTTTAATGTATTTATTTATAGAGTGCGGGAAAGTATTGTATTCGCCAAAATAACCACGCTCTAAAAGATAATCGTCTGGCAGGCATTCTTCATAAGAAGTTTCGGGTAATAAAGTTGTCCAGGTGCGGTGACTATAAATCGATGCATAATTTTCTGCATTAAATAAACGTACCCAGTCGGGGAAATTACTAACGTAAAACGAACTTGAAACCATTTTGCCTGATTCAATATCTAACCAGTAGGCACCATCGGCTGCATGACCGGCAGCAAACATCGCAGATTCGCGATTTAAGGCAGCACTAAAAACTTTGGCTTTTCCTTGAGAAAGTATTTTTAGATTGTCGGTAATAGTTGATGAAAGCAGATTTTTAGGCGAGGCATTACCAGTTTCAGTATCTGCCCCAACCGTAAAATAATAATCGTCTTCGGTACATTCTATTTCTTGCTTTTTGAGGCGGTCGTACCAAGTGTTTTCAACAATTCCGTGAATAGTAGGATGAACGCCTGTAAATAAGGTTGCTGTCCCGCTGGCGTAATTTTGCTTGTGCAGTGTAAGTTTTACATTCGAGCAAACCGCACCTTCAGTGTAAATTTTCTTAAAACCATTGGACTGAAACTTATTCCAAAAGCGTTGAATGTAATCTGGTCGCATATTTTCAACCACTATTCCAATTACAACCTTTGGATTTTTTCTTTCTTCAACTCCTTTTTTTTGCGCCCAAAGCGGGTTGGCAAAAACGGAAACTATAAACACCAAAACTACAACTACACCTGCCTTCATAAAAACTAGAATATTAAGTCGCCAAAAGTACAAATTTGAATGGTACGTGCAAAGAAAACGATCAGAGGTAAAGAATATTTTATGTTTTCAAAATATTGTGATTCAGAGTTTTGGGTTAGGTCATGAAAATAATTTGAAAAAAGTTAGAAAATGTGGTAAGGTAACGAGCCTCTTGTGGGGATTACATACCGAAACAAACAAATTTAAATAGAAAAATCATGAAAAAGATTATTGGAATTTCATTAGCAAATATCTGGTTCAGTCCTATTGCGGATTTAGGTTTGCTCTTACCGTATCCATAACTTTGGGTATATCGCGCGAAATGGACATGGCTGAAATGGTAGCACCAGAAATAGCAGAAATATCACGTTTGTAATGTAGGTAACCGGTGGTGTAGCCAATAAATTGTTCCAACCATTTTTTCGATGAAATTTCACCCCCATTTTCTGAACGGTATTTTAGCACCTTTACTTTTTCAACTTCAAACTTGGTATTAATTATCACCATATAATCGAAATAATCGTAACGTCCTTTGCTATGTGTAAAGGCAGCATAAAACGTTTCTCCGTTTACCCGTTCAAAAGAATAAAGCACCAAAGGTTCCGTTTTTTCGAGCCACTTGGTAATTCCAACCTGCTCTTTAATTGTAATATCTTTTTCTTTTAGGGCAGTTTTAACCGCTTTCAGCGCTTGCTTCTCGGGGTAAAAATCGTTAGCCCTAGCACTAAAAAGTGTCAGGGAAACGATTAATAACGTTATACTAATAAACTTCATTGTTGCTTGTTTAGAACCAAATTCCTATTCCAAGGTTAAACTGTCCTTTTGAATCGGTAAGTTCATTGCCGAACATCTGGTAATCAGCTTTTAATACTGCACCTTGTGCCAACCACCAACCTGCACCAATGGTTATGTCAGTTCGGTCGTAAGCTTTATTTTGTGCCAATCCACCTTCAGTTTTCGAATGTGTGTTGTACTTTTCGTAACGTACAAACGGAACTAATCGTTGGTCGTTATCGGAATTGAAAAGCAGGTCGTAACCAGCTTCTACGTACCATCCCAACATTTCGCTTCCCAAATCTTTTCCTGTTAGTTCATTATATTCTGCTGTGTTTGAGTTTTTCGCCAGATTAAATTGCGCTTTCGCCTCAAAACCACCTTTGCTGTAACGTGCATCTAATCCAAGCATCGAAATGCCAATTACCGATGAGTCGGCTTTTGCCTCTCCGGCAGCATCGTCTTTATCTAAACCATGGTACAGGCTCGATTGCGATTTTCCGTTGTAGGTACTTAAACCCAATTTTAATCCGGGAATTCCGTAATAGTCAAATTTTGTTGCCAGAGTTGGCGAGCTCATAAACGACTCGGCACCTTTCTGGCGTCCTTTCCTATAACCATCGGTTCCGCGGAATGTACCGCCATCGTTGTAACCGTTAAAACCATTCATTACGTACGCTTGGTATTTTAACGAAGCATTATCGATACGACCCGTAAATCCTGCACCAATTTCGCGCCAGGTAGTTGGCACAATTTTACTATCAAGATTCGGACGTTCAACACCGTTAAATGTTGTTGGTTCGTGGTATTCGTTGGTAATTCCCATTGGAACCAGCATTAAACCACCTCTGAAGTTTAACCAGGGTTTTACTTCATGGTTAATGAAAGCTTGTTCCACATAAATTTCTTTAACGTGTTCCACTTCAATTTCGGTTAAGAACTTGGTCTTTTCGGAAAATTGGTAACCAAACAATAATACCAAACGGTGTACATCCAATTTGCCATTGCTGTACTCGCCTTCTACTATTGGCTGGTTATAATCAATTTGTGCATAACCACCAATGGTAAGTTTCGAATCGGATGCTAGTAGTCTTTCTGCCGCATTTAACGGTGCGTTGTTTGTCTTTTTTTCTTGAGCATAAATTCCCATGCCCATAAAAAGCAGCGCAAATGCGAGAATAGTTTTTTGAATCATTCTGTAATCTTTAAGTGTTTCTAATTATGGGGGCAAAACTATTTAGAATCATTCAAGCGTTTATCCCAACATGTTGGGATTTTGTATCAAACTATGTAGTACTTTTCCTTCGGATTCAATTATTTTTTGCATAAATCGCTCCATATTTTCTCGAAGTATCCCGATAGTCCTTCAGGAATCTGTTTCAATTTCTACTAAAAAATAACTTAAACTGTGATGATATTTATAACCGAACTCAGGTTAGTAATGGAAGGTATGGGGATTAAATCAACTTGTCTTTAACAATGTCAGACTGTGAGATTATTTTCTGAATAATGGCATAAACGGTAAGTCCGGGAATGGATTTTATGCCTAATTTATCGGTAATGTTTTTACGGTGCGAGATTACGGTGTGGGTACTTATAAACAAAGAGTCAGCAATCGATTTGTTGGTATGTCCCAGTGCTATAAGACGTAACACTTCTTTCTCGCGCAAGCTAAGTTCATCGTCAGCATCATTCGCCTTGTCAAAATTTAAGAACTGTTTTACTTTGGTGGCTATTTCTTCTTTTGTTGTGCACAAGGAAAAAACGGTGTCGAAAAAATCATGAGTCGTATTGCTTTTTTCCTTAGCTGAAATACCAACAATTAGAATCCTCTGGGTTTGTGCTCTGAAATTTGTTACTGTTTCGTGATTGTTGTACGAACATGATAAGATTAAAACTAATTCGGAATAAAACGAACGCTCCACTTGGTTCAATTCTTCGGGCGTTGAAAAGCATAAAACTTCAACAGAAATATTGTTTTTCAGAATAGCCTCGATGCCAGTTCTGACAATATCGGAGGGATGAACTATGATTACTGCCCCTGCCATGCCTTAACGTTGGTTTTGAATTTGATTAACCTGAGGAATCAAAATATTGTCTTCAATGCGTGCATGGTCGATAATATCTTTTTCAAATCTAAAAATTTCGATGAGCAGTTCGTTACAGATTAATTCATCGTAAACTGGATTGGTGTACTTAATTAATAGGTTTTTTAAATCGTCTATTTCCAGGTCAACATTGTGGTGTTCTTCTTCAAAGCTTAAATGAAGTTTCTTGTTCTCAATGCTTTCAGGGCTACTTATTAAACCAACAATGTATGGAAAAACTCGTTCTTCTTCGTCGGCAATATGTGCCAATAATTTTTTCTTGTATTCGAGGTAGAAATTTTCGATACTCAACATCTCGTGGCTTCCCTCGGGGCTGCTTAACTGTAGCTGGTGAAGTCGTTTTTCAATGCCCGGCAAAGAATATCTAACAAAGTAGCGGTGTGTTTTTTTTAGGTAGTCGATAATTAATAATGGCGAAAACGACAATAATTTTTCCTCCGGAAAATAATTTGGGTTGTGAAAAGAGTTTACAATGGCAATAAAAAAGTCGGAGTTTATTTTGTACTTGGCACAAAGTTCGGCAACCGTTTTATTTTTAAACCCCAATCGAATTCCAAACCTGTGTATTACCGGAAGCAGGTAATGATTGGCAGAAATAAGGGAAGCCATGCGATCGTCTTTTCTAAATTCCTTCATAACAATGTTTTGTTGGGTACTGTAACGTTTAAACCAAGTAACTGTTTTAAAAATGATGAAAAAGAATGAATTATTTGTGTTACGTCAAGCTTGATTCATGTATTCGTCATACTGAATTCAGTTCAGCATCTCTACCTTTGACAATAGATTCCGAAACAAGTTCGGACTGACGAACCTGAACTTTGACACATTATTTGGCACTAATCAACAACATACGCATAGTTCTATTTATACTGTTTTCTTGTATCTCCAAATAGCTAAACTTAAAAATGTACATCCTAATATTAGCAAGGAAATGAACTCTTCCAATAAATCGAAAAAGTCGGAGCCTTTTAAAACAACCATTCGCATTATTCGCATAAAATAGTAGATAGGGTTGAGTCGGTCTAGTGTTTGCGCCCAGTCTGGCATGCTTTCAACGGGTGTAAAAATACCGCCCATCAACACAAAAATCATTAGAAAGAAGAAACTAACAAACATTACCTGTTGTTGGGTGTCGGCTAAGGTTGAGATTAATAAACCCATCCCAAGAACACTGATTAAATAAACGCCGGCTAAAAAGAACAGTGTGAATAAACTCCCCACCATTGGGAGGTCGAAAACTATCCAGGCGATGGTAAGCCCAAGTGCTAAATCGAATAACCCAATTATCCAAAAGGGCACCAATTTGCCAATTATAAACTGGTATTTTTTTATGGGCGTAACATTCAGTTGTTCGATGGTACCAATTTCCTTTTCGCGCACCAGGTTCATTCCCGAAAGGAACATCCCAATTAAGGTTACTAATATTGCAAGAATTCCGGGAGCCATAAACCAGCGATAGTCAAGCTCTGAATTGTACCAATAATTTTCCGATATTTTAATCTGCACCGGTGGAGTAAATTCAGAAATTCCTTTCCAATCTGCAATTATATTTTTGTTAAAGTCGCCAATAATAGTTGCGGAATACGAAAATACAAGCTGGGCGGTATTGCTTTCTATTGCGTTTACCAGTATTTGTATTTTCGCTTTATCATCCCGAATTAAGTTGCGTTCAAAATTGTTTGGGAGTATAAGCACTGCATCGGCTTTCTCGTTTAATAGAAAATCTTCAGCTAACTTTTCCGACGGCGATTGTTCCAACACATTGTAAAATGGAATACCATCAAATTTGGCAATCAACTCTTTCGACACAGTCGACATGTCTTTGTCAACCACTACTAAATCGATACGTTTGATATCGTAAGTTGCCGCAAAAACCAAAATCAGCATCTGCATTATCGGCACCATAAAAATCATGGGAAGCATGGTTTTATTTCGGAATATTTGCCGGAATTCCTTTTGGAGAATGTAGAGTATTGTTTTCATTGCTACGTTTGAATTTTATTGTCATTTCGAAGGAGGAACGACTGAGAAATCTGTTGCCAGTTAAGAGGTTTTTCCTCATTTACACGTCGAAATGACAACAGTGGTATTTTATATTTGTCAAAATGCCTCATAAGGAATTGTATACGCTTTCATTCAGAAATTCCCATTCCTTACTAAAACCATTAATTAACTTTTCCTTTTTATCACGTCTCCACTTTTTAATTTCTTTTTCCCTAGTAATAGCATCATTTATATTTTGAAAGTGTTCATAGTAAACAAGATAATTACAATTGTATTTTTTTGAGAATCCATCAATCATACTATTTTCATGTTCAAAAACTCTGTTCGGAAGGTCTCCAGTAACTCCGATGTAGAGTACCGTTTTGTTTTTGTTAGTCATGATGTAAACAAAATAATTATGATCTTTCATTTTCGTCTCATTAAGTTACAGATTTCTCTCTTTGTTCGAAATGACAGTATTTGAAATAGCCTGTGGCTTGCAGCTATTCTAGTCTTATCTTAAACTTCGTAAC
>JAUVDE010000049.1 GCA_030595485.1 Draconibacterium sp. | reverse complement strand
ACAGTCAGGCGGAAATTCAACAGTAATTATTATTGTTGTTGCCGTTGTAGTTGTTGCTGCAGCTGTATTATTTTTCCTTAAAAAGAAGAAAAAATAAACACCGTTTGAAGGTGTAGTTTTATTAAATTATTAGTAAAAGAGCCCGGCTGATAACCGGGCTCTTTTGTGCTTTATATAGTTGATAAATATTTAAGGATAAAGGATTTTAAGGAACAAACTCTGATGTTTTCTTTAATTAAATAATCGTCGGAAGATGGTGTAATAACGTAATTTAGTGGTGCATTTAAATCTTCAAAAGCATTAAAATTTCCTTTTGAAAGTTTTGGTGAGTTTGTATATTTTATTTCAGCAGTTGCTACTACATTTAGTCCCTTTGTAATAACGAGATCAACTTCGGCTCCGTGATGAGTTCGATAAAAATACAAATCAAGGTTTTTCTTTTTCAGAGTTAGCACTTGATTAATGACAAATGACTCCCAGGAACTCCCAATAATCTGATTCCCGGCTAAACTATCAAAGTTGGATATACCAATTAAATTATGCAAGATTCCTGTATCTGATAAATAAATCTTAGGTGACTTTACCAGCCTTTTTTTCATATTCCAGGAAAAAGGATAAAGACTTTTTAAAAGAAACGCTTCTTCCAGAAAATCAATATATTTTTTTACCGTTGGTGTGCTTATGCCAAGTGAATTTCCTATTGTTGTTGCATTTAGAAGTTGGCCATTTAAATGGGCCATCATCGACCAAAGGTTACGTATAACTGTTGGTGAAGCATTTAACCCTAACTGCAATAAATCACGATTCAAATAAGTACTTACAAAATTGTCTAACCAGTGATGTGCCTGTTTTTCATTTTTAGCAAATATGGCATCAGGAAATCCACCATTAATCCATAAATTATTTTGTGAAATAGATTCTGGGCATTCCTGTAAATCAACCGGAAATAATTGATGATATGCAATTCTACCGGCCAATGATTCAGATGAATGCCTTATAAGCTCCGGTGATGCAGAACCGAGTAGTAGAAATTGGCCTGGTTTTCTGGTTTCATCCACCAACGCCCGTAACAAAGGATACAAGTCCTTTTTTAATTGTACTTCGTCAATTACTACTAATTTATCGGAGTGTTGCGATAGAAATAGTTCAGCATCGCTTAGTTTAAAAATATCAGAAGTACGCTCCAAATCCAAATACAGAGATGGCTTTGAAATATTTGAGATTATTTGTTTGGCTAATGTTGTTTTTCCTACTTGCCTTGGTCCAATAATCGAAACAACCGGAAAATAAGAAAGTGATTCTGTAATGTCCTTTTGTATTCTTCTTTGAATCATCACTGCAAGTTGTATTTTAAATATTCACGGTAAATATACAACTTTATCCGTGAAAATATAAACTTGTATTTTAAATATTCACGGTAAATTCAGTAAAAAAACTATTTCCGAATACTCTCAATCGCCAATTTAATCCTCGAAATAGTTTCGTCCTGTCCGAGCAATTCACAAATAACAAAAAGGTCTGGCCCCATATTTCCACCAACCAAACTCAAACGAAGTGGATTCATAATCGCTCCAAAACCCCATTCTTTTTCTGCCATAAATGCCGAAAAAGTTTCTTTAATCGAATCTGCTTTCCAAGTTTCAACGGTTTCAAACATTGCTGCAATTTCAGTCAATTGGCTCGATGTATTTTCTTTCCACTTCTTTTTAACCGTTTTTGCATCGTATTCCGCGGGTACTTCAAAAAAGTAGTAACTCTGATCCCAAAGCTCGGCAACAAACTCGCAACGCTCTTTTATTTCAGCAACAATTGCAAGGGTTTTTTCATCCGAAGCTTCCACTCCTTTTTCAGCTAAAACAGGTTTAAACAGCTCGGAAAGTTCTTCAACCGACTTTTCCTGAAAATAATGTTTGTTAAACCACTTTGCTTTTTCAGGGTCGAAACGCGAGCCTGATTTTACAACACGTTCCAATCCAAAAACCTCAGCCAATTCTTCCATCGAGAAAAATTCCTGCTTAGTTCCAGGGTTCCAGCCCAGCAATGCCAATAAATTCATAAATGCTTCGGGGAAATATCCCTCTTCGCGGTAACCTTTCGAAACGTCGCCTGTTTTTGGGTCGGTCCATTCCAATGGGAAAACCGGAAAGCCGAGTTTGTCGCCATCGCGTTTGCTTAGTTTCCCTTTTCCAACAGGTTTTAAAATCAGTGGTAAGTGTGCAAATCTTGGTTTGGTTTCTTCCCAACCCAAAGCTTTGTATAATAACACGTGCAGTGGCATCGACGGCAACCACTCTTCACCACGAATTACATGTGTAATTTCCATTAAATGGTCGTCAACCACATTTGCAAGGTGGTAAGTTGGCATTCCGTCCGACTTAAAAAGCACCTTGTCATCCAAACTTTTTGTAGTATTAAAAGTTACACTTCCACGAATCAAATCGTCTTCGGTAACATCAGTATCTTCAGGCATTTTAAAACGAACAACAAACGCTTCGCCCGCAGCAATTTTCTGCGCAACTTCCTCTTCCGAAAGATTTAGTGAGTTATTTAATTTCTCGCGCGTACCAATTCCATACGAAAATGTTTCTTTATTAGCTTCCGCCTCTTTCCGCATTATATCCGTTTCTTCCGGAGTATCAAAAGCGTAGTATGCCCAACCAGATTCAACCAACTGGTCGGCGTATTTTTTATATAATTCTTTGCGTTCGCTTTGGCGGTATGGTCCAAATTCGCCACCAATTCCTGGTCCTTCAACTGGGCTCAATCCGCACCAGTTTAAGCTTTCAATAATATATTCTTCCGCACCCGGAACAAAACGAGTTTGGTCGGTATCTTCAATTCGAAGGATAAAATCGCCGCCGTGTTTTTTTGCAAAAAGGTAGTTAAACAAAGCTGTTCTAACGCCTCCCATGTGCAAAGGTCCCGTCGGACTTGGGGCAAATCGCACCCGTACTTTTCTGTCGCTCATTGTTCTGTTTTTAATTCGCTGCAAAGATAAAAAAATAGTGATTGAGTGAATGAGTAAAAGAACATCGGTGTTTCTGGAGTAAGCATCGTCATTTTAAAAATTAGGGCGTGTCCTTTGCCATCACACCAAATCCTCCCACAGGTCGTGCTTTCCGCTCATACTCCTCGCTACCTCCTTTTAGTCGGTTCGCTGTGGGGTAAGCGCTACAATCACTCACGCAGCTGCCAGCTGAAACTGCGACAATAAACTGAAATATCTGCTTTTTATCAATGTTTATCTAATCATATTTCCGTTACTTTGAAAAAAAATTAATAACTAAACAGCATGTACGGAAAAATAAAACAAGACCTTCAAAACACTCTTGAAGAATTAAAAGAACAAGGTTTATATAAAAGCGAACGAATTATAACATCATCGCAAAGCTCCGATATTTCGGTATCTACAGGCGAATCAGTACTAAACTTTTGCGCCAATAATTATTTAGGTTTAGCCAATAATCCCGAAGTTGTTAAAGCAGCCCAAGATATAATGAACGATTGGGGTTTTGGACTTTCATCCGTTCGTTTTATTTGCGGTACGCAGCAAATACATAAACAGCTCGAAGAAAAGGTTTCCGAGTTTCTAGGTACCGAAGACACTATTTTATATTGCGCATGTTTCGATGCAAACGGTGGAGTTTTCGAGCCACTTTTAGGTGCCGAATCAGCAATTATTTCCGACGAACTAAACCATGCTTCAATTATCGATGGTGTGCGTTTGTGTAAAGCACAACGCTTCCGTTACAAGCACTCAAATATGAACGAACTGGAGCAATGTTTAAAAGACTCAGCCAATTTGAAATACCGCATAATTGTTACCGACGGCGTTTTCTCAATGGATGGTGATTTAGCTAAACTCCCTGAAATTGTAGCGTTGGCGGAAAAGTATGACGCATTAGTTATGGTCGACGAATCGCATGCTACTGGTTACATCGGAAAAACCGGTCGTGGTACTGCCGAACACTTTGGCTTGCTAGGAAAAATCGATATTATCACCACTACTTTTGGTAAAGCAATGGGTGGTGGCAACGGTGGCTGTACTTCAGGTCGTGCCGAAATTATTGATATGCTTCGTCAGCGTTCGCGTCCGTATTTATTTTCGAATACTTTGGCACCTGCAACAGTTGGCGCAACATTAAAAGTAATCGACATGCTTTCCGGTTCCGAAAAACTTCCAGCAAAAACCATGGAAAATGCAGTTCACTTCCGCACAAAAATGGAGGCTGCCGGTTTCGATCTTGTAAAAGGCGATACTGCAATTGTTCCGGTAATGGTGTACGACGAGCCGCTTGCCATTAAATTTGCGGACGAACTTTTAAAGGAAGGCGTTTATGTAATTGGTTTCTGCTTTCCGGTTGTACCTCGTGGAAAAGCCAGAATTCGTGTTCAACTTTCAGCAGCACATTCAACCGAGCAAATTGATAAAGCAGTTGAAGCTTTTATTAAAGTGGGTAAGGAATTAGAGATAATCTAATAGTTCTGTCATTTCGAACGAAGTGAGAAATCTGTTCCCTCGCAGATAGGAAGTAACAGATTTCTCAGTCGTTCCTCTTACGAAATGACAAGAATGCATTCTTAAAAAGAAAACGGGCAACCAAATATGGTTGCCCGTTTTTTATATCAATTTTACAATTTTTCAGTTTTGTAATTTACACCAACGAATCTCCCTTTTTAATTCGCACATCAGTAACAAACTTTTTAATCTGGTCTTCGTCTTCGCGGCGACAGATCATTAATGTTTCATTCGACTCGGCAATAATATAACCGTCTAATCCTTGAATTACGGCCATCTTTTGTCCCGAAATTTCAACGACACAATTTTTCGAATCGTAAACCAAAGTATTGTCGCCTTCAATACTATTTCCATTGGTATCCTTGGTTTTGTTTTCGTACAACGAGCCCCAGGTTCCCAAATCGCTCCAGCCAAAATCGGCGGTTAAAACATACACATTCTTGGCCTTTTCCATAATTCCATAGTCAATTGAAATGGATTGGCACTCTGAATATATTTTTTTGATAAAAGGAACTTCGCTACTTGTGTTCAATTTCTTTCTACCTTTTTCAAATTTAATGGCAAGCTCTGTTAAGTGCTGTTGAAACGCGTCAAGTATAGTTCCTAATGATGAAATAAAAATTCCTGAATTCCAGTAAAATTCTCCACTGTCAACAAAAATACTCGCCATTTCCTCGTCAGGTTTCTCAGTAAAGGTTTTCACTTTATAGAGGTTGTCTAAGTCGTTAAACTCTTTACGCTTTTTTACTTGAATATAACCGTAACCAGTTTCGGGGCGATTGGGTTTAATGCCAAGCGTTAAAAGTGCATCCTTCTGGGAAACAAAATCTAATCCATTCTTAAGTTGGTTAATAAACTCATCTTCTTTCAGAATTAAATGGTCTGATGGCGTAACAATAATGTTTGCTTCAGAAGTAAGCGACTTTATTTTGTTTGCGGCATAAGCTAAACAAGGAGCTGTATTTCTACGAAGTGGCTCCAGTAAAATCTGGTCATCTTTTAACTCAGGAAGTTGTTCTTTTACCAGGTCTTTGTACTTAACACTGGTTACAATCAAGAAATTTTCGGGGGGAATAATCTTCGCAAATCTATCGTAGGTTTGTTGAATAAATGTCCTTCCAGTTCCTAAAATATCTAAAAATTGTTTAGGCAATACAGTGCGGCTGAGGGGCCAAAATCGGCTTCCAACACCCCCTGCCATAATCACACAAAAGTTGTTAGTCATTTGATTATCTATTATTTCAGACTCAAAAACATAAATATAAAAAGATTCATTAAGAATTACGGAATTAATTGAGATATGTTGTAGCCTTTAAGCTTAATTTACAAAAATTTTGATTCAGACTTTTAAGTTGTAAATTTAGCCGTACAATTAAAACAGAAACAACAGAGACGAATGGATTTTTTCTTTCATATAGGTCGTTATTTTACTTTGCTGAAAAGGGTGTTTGCCCGACCAGAAAAGCATAAGATGTATGTCCGACAGTTGTTTCACGAAATTGATACGCTGGGTGTAAATTCGGTGTGGATTGTGATTATTATTTCGGTGTTTATTGGTGGAATTATGACCATCCAATTTGCCTATTCTATGTCGAACCCAATTTATCCAAAAGACCTAATTGGTTTTGGAACACGTGATACGCTTATACTGGAGTTTTCATCAACAATGTTGGCCTTAATAATGGCTGGTAAAATTGGCTCGAACATTACTTCTGAAATTGGTTCAATGCGTGTTACCAAACAAATCGACTCACTTGAAATAATGGGGGTAAACTCAGCTAGTTACCTTATTCTTCCAAAAATTGTTGCAGTGGTTTTAATTTTCCCCTTTCTGTTTATAATGAGTGTGTTTTTTGGAATACTTGGAGGATTGGTCACCGGGCCACTGGCAGGAGTTGTAACTGTTCCTGAATTCTTACAAGGCTTGAAGTTTGCATTTGTTCCTTACTATATAACTTTTTCAGCTATAAAATCGTTGGTATTTGGATTTCTGGTAGCCTCGGTGCCAGCTTATTTTGGCTACTATGTGCAAGGAGGTGCACTGGAAGTTGGAAAAGCAAGTACCAAAGCAGTGGTGAATACAAATATTTTAGTGCTGTTTTTTGATTTAATATTAACCCGTTTGCTCTTAACATGATTAGGCTTAACAATATACATAAATCGTTTGATGGCAATGAGGTGCTAAAAGGTATTTCAACCGTTTTTGAGCCAGGTAAAACCAATCTGATTATTGGGCGAAGTGGCTCGGGGAAAACGGTGTTACTAAAATCGATTTGTGGTTTGTTTGAGATTGACAAAGGTGAGATTTGGTATAACGATCGTGACTTTACCCAGATTACTGAAAAAGAACGCAAAAAAATGCGTCAGGAAATTGGTATGGTTTTTCAGGGTGGGGCACTTTTCGACAGTATTAATGTTGAAGGAAATGTACGATTTCCGCTGGATATGTTTACCAATATGACCAGTGTTGAAAAACAAAAACGTGTTGAGTTTTGTCTCGATCATGTAAACATAGAAAAGAAAGCTTTTAGACTTTCGCCTAGCGAAATTAGCGGCGGTATGCAAAAACGTGTTGCTATTGCCCGTGCTATTGCCTTAAATCCAAAATATTTGTTTTGCGATGAGCCAAATTCTGGCCTCGATCCCGAAACGGCAACGGTAATTGATAAACTTATTCAAGCCCTTACCAAAGAGTTTCAAATGACAACCATAATTAATACCCACGATATGAACTCGGTGATTGAAATTGGGGAGTCGGTTTTATTTATCAGTAAAGGCGAAAAAGAATGGACCGGTTCGAAAACTGAAATTTTAAGCTCAGGCAATCAAAAGCTGGAAGACTTTATTTTTGCAAATAAGCTGTACGCACAAATGAAGGGGAAATAGGTTCTTGCCGCATTTATACTCAATACACATAGTTTTTCGGGTTTTTCACTCTTTCTTTTTCCCTTTCCCAGCGTTAAAATTTAAAACCGTAACTACTGCTATGCTTGAAAATTTTGCCTTGATAAAGGAAAAAATAAATTTGTCAAAATTCCCAAAAAGCTAGATTCATTGAGTATATCGTCACTTGAAATTAATTAATTCTGAAATAAAACATTGAACTTAAGTTTTAAATAACGTAAGTTGGTTACTTCTTTTACTTTTGTGTCAAACACAGATTTCCGATTTCGGAGTTCTAACTTTAAGCATTAAATTATGAATTACGAATGCCTTATTTGCCATATTAAGGGCTTGCAAAAACGTATGGATAAATATGAAATTGCAGAGGAAGAACGCAACAGTTTGGTAAGCGAAATGATTCATGACATTGCTGCCATTGATTTAGATAACAGTTATTCACCCGAAGTAACCCGAAATTTGTTGGAGAAGTTAGTGGTAAACTCGGGTATTTCCGATCCGTATAAAAAGGAAAAGGAGGAGAGTAACTGCGAATTGATAAAACGATACCCTGAATTTAAAAAACGTGTAGAGGAAGCGGATGATAAATTTGACACCGCATTGCGTTTGGCAATTGCCGGAAATATTATCGATTTTGGGCCAACACATAAGTTCGATGTTGAAGCAACCATTGAACGGGTTTTTACCAGCGACTTGGCTTTTGATGACTCGGCAGCTCTAAAAGTTGAAATTGAGAAAGCAAAGACCATTTTGTATTTGGGCGACAATTGTGGCGAAATTGTACTGGATAAACTCTTTTTGGAAACTATAAATCACCCAAATGTAATTTTTGCCGTTCGCGATAAACCCATTTTAAACGATGCTACAATAAAAGAAGCTACTGAAGTTGGTATTCCCGAAGTAGCGAAACTTATTTCGAATGGCGACGACGCTCCTTCAACTTTGCTACATCGGGTAAGTACCGAGTTTCTTGAGATATACAAATCAGTCGACTTAATCATCTCAAAAGGGATGGGTAATTTCGAAGGGTTAATGGATGAAACCGATCCTCGTTTATTCTATCTTTTAATGGTGAAGTGCCCGGTTATTGGGCAAAAGGTAGGTGCAGCAAAAGGTGATTTTGTGGTGAAACGCTGTGTTCGTAATTAGCCGTCATGCTGAACTTGTTTCAGTATCTGATAAAGTAGACTCTGAAACAAGTTTAGCACGATGACCAGAAAAGAAGAACTAGTTTTTCGGCTCTAAAGTAATTACCGGAATAATTAATTCTTCCATGGAAATACCGCCGTGTTGAAAGGTGTCTTTGTAATAATTAGCGTAGTAGTTGTAATTATTTGGGTAAGCAAAAAAGTCGGTTCCAGTTGCAAATATATAGCTGGTACTTACATTTCTCGAAGGCAAGAATATCTTCTTTGGGTCGCGAACTTCATATACATGCTTCGATTTGAAATTTAGGTTTTTACCCAATTTGTAACGCAGGTTGGTATTTGTTTCACGGTCGCCAATTACTTTAACTGCATTGTCAACACGAATGGCACCATGGTCGGTAGTCACCACCACTCGAATATTATTTTCGGATAAACCTTTCAGCAACTCCAGTAACGATGAGTTTTTAAACCAGCTAAGGGTTAACGAACGGTAGGCTTTTTCGTTGTTTGCCAACTCGCGAATCATATCCATCTCGGTGCGGGCATGCGAAATCATATCCACAAAATTTACCACCATTACCGAAAGGTCGTTTTTGAGGATATTGTTTAAATTGTCGGTTACCCAACGTTCTTTTTTTATGCCGGTATCTTTTTCAAAGTACACACTTTCTTTGCGGCCAAAACGCTGCATTTGTTTGTTTATTAATTCCTCTTCGTGTCGGTTTTTGCTTCCTTCGTTATCGTCGTCTGACCATAATTGAGGGTACACTCTTTCTATTTCGGAAGGCATTAATCCGGCAAACATCGAGTTTCGCGCATACATGGTTGCAGCAGGCAAAATTCCGCAGTAAAGTTCTTCGCTTTGCGTGTGAAAATATTCGTTAAAAACAGGGCTTAAAGTTCTCCACTGGTCGTAACGAAGATTATCGATTACCAATACAAAAGTTTTTTTCCCTTCATCTAAATGAGGAAAGACACGATGTTTAAAAATATCGGGCGAAAGCAGAGGTCGATCTTCGAAGTCACGCTGAAACCAGTCTTCATAATTATCTTTTACAAAACGGAAAAACGCATTGTTGGCATCGTTTTTTTGCATGGTCAACACTTCATCCATGGTCGAGTCGTCCGATTCGCTTAATTCTATTTCCCAATAAACCAGTTTTTTATAAATTTCTTTCCATTCGTCAAAATTCAAACGGTCGTTAATTTGCATACCAATTTGGCCAAATTGCATTTGGTACTTCGAAGTGGTTTGCTCGGTTACCAAACGTTTTTGGTCGATATTCTTTTTAAGTGTAAGCAGAATTTGTTTTGGATTGACGGGCTTAATTAAATAGTCGGCAATTTTTGCACCAACTGCCTCGTCCATAATGTTTTCTTCTTCGCTCTTGGTAATCATTACCACTGGTACATTTGGCGAAATCACTTTGATTTTGGTAAGTGTTTCGAGCCCAGTCATTCCGGGCATATTTTCATCCAGAAATATAATATCGTAGTAGTTTTTAGCAACTTTATCAATAGCATCGGAGCCGTTGTTGGCAGTTTCAACTTCGTAACCTTTTTCTTGTAAAAATATAATGTGGGCGCGTAATAAATCTATTTCGTCGTCAGTCCAAAGTATTCGTGGTTTTGTCATGTTTCTAATTTTTTCCTGTTGTTTTGTTTGTTGTCATGCTTCTCAAAGGAAAACAAAAAAAGTGCCGTTGTAGTATGGTGTTAACAATCTTTAACCACTATTGGTGGCTTCTTATTTAAAGTGTAAAATTTTTGGAGTCAAGCGCAATTCAAGCTATTTACTAATTACCCAAGTACACTTTCTTGTAGAAATCCATGTAGTCGGTAATGTTTTTCTCCTGCAAGAATATCTCGAAGTTAGTATTCGAAATAAGAAAATTTCGGTATTGTCCCGAACCCAGCGGAGCAAATAAACTACGGGTGCGTACCATACTACTAAAATATTGGCTTGCTGTTTCCTGGTCTGTCATTCCGCTTATAATAATTAATTGACGAACAGCATCCAGAGCTTGTTCATTAATTGTAAACGATGAATTGGCAAAGTTTTGTTTGTTGTAATCTTCAAGTCCGCGAATAAAGGCTTCTTTGTTTATTCCTTGAGCAGGAATTACAAAAACAACTTTGTGTTCACCTTCAAGGTTTGTATTGTACAGACCATCACTTACTGTATCCTCGGTTTTTGCTTGCTCATTTACAACAGTTGTTGCAGCGGCTGTTTGTGTGGTAGTTGCAGGAGCGGTAGAACTACTTGCTGCAGATGAACTTTTACGTTGAATATAGTTGCTTCGGAAGAAGTTGATGTAATCTTCTACTTTATTTTCGTCAATTAGCTTTTGCAGGTTTTCATCGGTAATTAAGAAGTTTCGGTAAGTGGATTGACCAAGAGGCCCAAATAAACTACGCTTAACAACTACTTTTCGGAAATACGACATTGATTCGTTGAGCGCCGGAATTCCTTTTACTATCATAAGCTGGTATTCGTTGGTTTGTTTTAACTGAACTCCCAGATTCCACGGTCTGAATTCGCTGCGGTTAAAGTCTGTAAAACCCTTTATCAACTGGCGTAACGACATCCCTTTGTCTTTCACAGCAATAACAAAATTCTGTGTTGTGTCAACCCTGGTAGTAAATAAACCGGTGGCTCCGGTGGTTACCGAAACAAAACTTCCTTTTTCTTTTAGTGCATTGTCTTCAGCCTGAGCACGTGCCATTAACTCTTCCGGCGAAATGTCTGGTCCTTCTTCGGTGAAGTTCGAACGAATAAAGCGGCTGTAGTTTTTCACAAAGAATTTCATGTAATCGGCGGTCGACTGTTCCTCTTTAATGGTACGGTAGTTTGTCGACGAGATTACAAAATTCATATAATCTATTCCTGATAACGTTTTAAATACCGGAGCACGTCGAATGATTGATCCGTGATAAATCAATGCATTTTCTTTGTTAGTCATTGCTCGTACCAGAACAAAAGCCAGGTTTTCATCGAAATATTCTGTCTCAATGTCGTAATCTATTTTTGTATAATGGTCGATGTTGTAGTTAGCTATATCAAATTTTAAGCGGTTTAAATCAAAGTTTTCTTCTTCGTCGCGCGGATACGCAATTATAAAATAGTGTAATAAATCTTCTTCGTACGAAAACTTACCATTGAACTCATCATCAGCAAGGAAATTTTCAGGAAGTAACTCTTCGTTCTGGATTTCTTCGTTTATGTAACCCATGGTCACTAATTTTTCATAATCGGCTAGCGTACTATCCTGAATAAGAGTAAGAATTTCTTGTGCCAGTGGCGAAGGTTCTTTACTCGGATATTTAGCAAGGTAGCCTTTTAGTAGCTCTTCGAAATTATGAACATTGGTAGTTGCACCGTTGGCTACCATTTCCATAAAATCAATTTTTGGAACGATAACACTGTCAGGCTTCATGTTTTTCATTGAATTCGCCAAGTGCATCACGTTTCCATATTTTCCGGCTTTATAATTTCTGAAAGTTTCTTGATACATACGATTCATGCTGTCGAGCCTGGCTTCCATTTCGATAAAGAAATTGGGATTAAGCAAGTATTGAGCAAATTTACTCTCAGGATAATTATTAATAATCAGGTTGCGGTAATAATCCGATTTTGGTTGGTCGCCCAATAATTCGTACGAATCGTAAAGATCGAAGTAGGCCGAAAGCAGATAAATATTTTCAGGATAACGTTCGTTTAACTCTTCAAAACGTTCGTTAGAGCGTGGGTAATTTTCAAATTCAGATTTGAAGATTTTACCTGCATTGTAGAAAGCATCACGAATTTTATCGTGAGAAGCATTCATTAACGAATCGGTAAGGGGAAGATCTTGTGTGTAAAATTCTTTCTTCAATGGGTCTTCCTCGCGTTGTTCTTCCGGAGGAATATCTTCTGCAAATTCCTCGTCGTCGAAAGAAACGCTGTTTTTGTTTGAACGCCTCCAATCGTCTTCCAGCTGTCGTCGTCCCCATTGTTGTTGGAAAGTTACTTTCCCGTATGTAACGGTTTGTGGATTGTAAAAGTACCATCCTCCGCCGGAACTTCGTCCCATTCCCATACGGTTACGGTTGCTTCGGTAGTAACCCGAGCCTTGGGCACCCTGGGTGGCAAGATTTTCCATATTACGTTGCAGTTCCTGCTCAGCCTGCATCATTCCAGCAATTAAGGCTTCTCTTTCTTTATCAGGCATTAAGGCCACTTTTTGTAAACTGTCTTGGCGTTCAACAATAAGTAGGTTATCAACTAAACTTGTAAGGCTAGCGTAACGTGCTGCAACATCTTCGTAGTCCGGATAGGTTTCATCAATAATAATCATGGCACTATCGTAATACGATTGTGAGCCGCGATAATTTAAATCGTCGAAATGCAGGTCGGCTAAAGTAATGGATGAAAGTGCCCGTTGGTACTGGTTTTTATAACTCGATGAAACCGAATTTTTGTAATTGTCTTTGGCAATTTCGCGTTCTCCTTCACGAAAATAAACATTACCCAATGCGTAATATATTTGGTCGCGGAACTCGATGTTCTTTTTGTCGCGCAACATTTTATTGAGCTCTTTTATTAACTCTGCTGTATTGCCCTCGCCTGAGAATACGCCAGCCGAATTAATTCGGGCATTAAAGGCCATTTTGTAACCCGGGTTCATTCGGATAACTTTTCGGAAAGCCTCAGAAGCCATGTCATTTTGGTCGAGCTCTTGATACAACTGA
>JAUVDE010000013.1 GCA_030595485.1 Draconibacterium sp. | reverse complement strand
AAAGCAACCACTGAGAAAGCAGCAACCAAAAGCTGTTGTGGTTCAAAAAAATAGTAGAAAAATTATTTTCGAAACTATATGAAGGGTGCATTTTGCACCCTTTTTTTATGCCCTGCAATTGGAAGTAATACTTGGAATTCGTACTTTCAAAATGTAAAACAGAAACAATGAGATCACCTAAATCTTTTCGCTTACACATCGGAATTTTCGGCAGACGAAACACCGGAAAATCGAGTATTTTAAATGCCCTTACACAGCAAGATGTATCTATTGTTTCGGAGCATGCAGGGACAACAACCGACCCGGTTGAAAAACCCATGGAATTACTGCCACTTGGCCCTGTTCTATTTATCGATACTGCCGGAATTGATGATGTTGGTGAACTTGGCGAAAAGCGAATTGCAAAAACACTGGCTGTTTTCGACCGTACAGATTTAGGCATAATTGTTACAAACTTTAAAGACTGGGGAAACTACGAACAAAACCTTATTAATGAGTTAAAAGATCGTGCCATTCCGTATGTAATTGTGTTTAATAAAACCGATTTATATTCTGAGGAAAAAAGTGTAACACAGAAACTCGATGAAGAGAAAACCAAATATACCTTAACCTCGGCCTTAAAAGGTACCGGGCTTTTAGATTTACGCCAGTTGCTATTAAATTCAGCACCGCCCGATTATATAAATCGCCCCAGTATTTTAGCCGATTTGGTAGGTGCCGGCGAAGCAGCCATGTTGGTGGTGCCAATTGATAAAGAAGCACCAAAAGGAAGATTGATTCTACCTCAGGTTCAAAGTATTCGCGACTTACTCGACAACGATGCATTTTGTATGGTAGTAAAAGAGCGCGAGCTGCGTGAAGCATTAAATAGATTTAATATACCTCCCAAATTAGTAGTAACGGATTCGCAGGCCTTTTTAAAAGTTGCTGCCGATACTCCACCAGAAATTCCACTCACCTCTTTTTCAATATTATTTGCACGTTATCAAGGCGACTTAACAGAAATGGTTCGTGGTGCAATGGCTATTGACAAGCTAAAAACCGGCGACAAAATTTTAATTGCCGAAGCCTGTTCGCACCATCCCATTGGCGAAGATATTGGTACCGTTAAAATTCCACGTTGGCTAACGCAATATGTGGGCGGGAAACTTCAAATCGAAAGCACACGTGGTCACGATTTTCCAGACAACCTTCACGAATACAAACTTATTATCCACTGTGGAGCCTGCATGTGGAATCGACGAGAAATGCTCAGCCGGATTATGAAAGCCCGTCAGGCAGAAATTCCCATTACCAATTATGGCTTAACCATCGCCTATTCATTGGGTATTTTCGAACGGGCATTACAACCTTTCCCGGCTGCTTTGGATATTTACAGAAATAATCAAAGCAACATTTAAACCTTTCTTTATTTCTCTAGTCCAAATCGTTTAACCAATCAACTAAACTTCATGAAAAAGGTTTTACTCCCTTTTCTATTACTTTTTGCTTTATTCACTTCCAATGCTCAAGAAGTAAGCCCCACCAATAGTCTTCGTAAAGACGCAGTGAAACTATTTATCGATTGCTCATATTGCGATATGAACCACATTCGCAGAGAAATTCCTTATGTGAATTATGTTCGCGATGTTAAAGAAGCTCAACTTTATTTACGAGAGACAATGGAAAACACCGGAAGCGGTGGAAGACAATATTCCTTTCTCTTTATTGGCCAGAAGAAATTTGAAGGCATGAACGACACTTTGATTTATACCACTAGGCCGGATGACACGAGCGAACACAGGCGCCAAGGCAGAACAAACATGATTAAAATGGGCTTAATGCGCTATGTTGCCCGAACACCAATTTACAAAGAAGTGAGTATAAAACACACCGGCAAAATTGAGGAAGAACAAGTTAGCGACAAATGGAACAATTGGGTATTTGAGCTAGAAACACGACCAAGGTTTGAATCGGAAGAATCTTTTAAAGAGTTTTCCATCGACAACTCCATTATGGCTAATAAAATTACTCCAGATTGGAAACTAGAATTTGAACTCGAGCATGAAATCAATCGCACCAAATACACCTATGATAATGAAACTCATACAAAGGAGAGGACCGAAATTAAATTTGAAAATTTAACAGTAAAAAGTTTGGGAGAACATTGGTCAGTTGGAAATCGACTCAGTTTGTTAACCTCGACTTTCAGCAATATGGAATTCAATGCGACCATTCTCCCTTCAATTGAATACAACCTGTTTCCTTATTCTGAATCTACACATCATCAGCTCCGGTTTTTATATGGAATTGGTGCTTCCATTAATCATTATAACGACACAACCGTATACGGCAAAATGGAGGAAACTCTAGGGCAACAGCAACTCAAAATTGCCTATCAGGTTCAAGAAAAATGGGGTTCTATAAACATATCACTCGAAGGCTCTAACTATCTACATGACTTCTCGAAGAACAAAATTGAATTAGACGGATATATCACCGTTCGAATAGTGAAGGGACTTTCGTTAAGCGTTAGAGGAGGTATTGCACGCATTCGCGACCAACTCTCACTCGCTAAAGGTGATTATTCAGAAGCCGATGTTTTACTTCAATTACAAGAATTGGCTACCGATTACAGTGTTGATGGAGGATTGGGACTAACTTACACTTTTGGTTCAATTTTCAACAATGTTGTAAATCCACGTTTTGGCAACGGACGGAGATATTATTAGAAACTGACTAAGGAACTAGATTCAGCTTATTAAAAAAACCAAAAAACTCAATTTTCCCAGCAGCATCTTTTTTCAACAACTTCAAATTTCCCTTTTCAAACGCAAATTGATATTCAACATTGTTCCGAAAATTGCTTTCATCAATTAGCAAAATAAAATTTTTCCGGATTGCCCATTTCCCATTTTTTCCATCCTGAATAAACGAAAGTGGAAGGGTCGCGCTCTGAATAAAATTATCTTCTGTAAATTCAATCACAAAATATTCATCATTAGCTTTTAAATCATCAGCCTGCTGATGAACAAGTTCCTCTTCTTTATCTACAAAATACTCATACATTTGCCATTTGCCAGGTATTTTTTTCTTTGGGCGTTCAAACAATTCGATGCGCTGTAAGGTCTTACCAATTTTTTCGAAAAACAATTTTGTACTCATAAGGCTTTACTCCATACTATTCAGACTGAAAGTTGACGATAAAGTTTAAACGCAGCAAATTTTTCATCGATAAACTGTAACATTTCACCGAAGCGAACGGTCTAATGGACGAATTAAGTAGCATTATTTCACCATGTTACATACTTTGCAAATTGCATTTTCGTTTTAGTAAGTACTTACCGAAAAATTAAAGCCATGGAAACAGAAAAATTTCTGAAAGAATACCAATATACCCTTGAATCAGATCTCGTAAAAAATCACGGTCAGCAATTACAAAAAAGTAAAGATAAGGGAGAAGAAGACGGGAAGCGCAATTTACCATCGGTTGATGACAATTTTACCACGCCGATTGAACAAGAAATACGAAGCAAATATCAGGCAAATGTTGAGGCGCTTTATCAAAACGGACAGCAGGTACTTAATGACTTGGAAGAAAACAGTTTCAAACAGGTTAATGAAGAACTAAGTGAGCTAAATGAAATAAGAATAAAGGAGCTGCTTGATGAAGCAGAAAATAAAAAGAGCCAAAATCTGGAGGAGCTCAATATCAATCATCTTGATACGGTTAAAGACATTGAGAACACGCCCCATTATCAACTCGAGAAAAAACGTTTTGACAAAATTCAAACACGCTGGGAACAGGTTTCGGAAAAACACAATCGGCAAGAAACCAATATTCAGTTTAAACCGTACTGGTCCTACATTTTGCTTTTATTCGGAATAGGCATTGCCGAATTCCCACTCAACAATCAGGTTTTCATTTCCTTTCGCGAAACACCGCTTCTAACACTAATTATGGCTGGGGTTTTGGTTATAACATTACCCTTTTTAGCACACGCTGCAGGTAAACTGTTAAAGCAAATAAAAGAACGAGGTATCTACACAGTACTGTTTATCACGCTGGTTCTAACCGTTGGTTCTATCAGTTATTTCACTGCACTTTTGCGCACCAACTATTTGGGTGAACTAGGTGTGCCCGCAGAACAACTTTTGCTTGACCAATGGACCTTTTTCACCATCGGGATAATTCTTTTTATGGTGGGAACAGTAGCTTCGTTTTTTGCTCATGACAGCAGCAACGAATTCCACGAAGTATACAAAAAATACCACCGTGAAGAAGAACAGTTCCTGAAACTTCAGAAAGAAGTAAGCGATAAACGAGCCACAGAAAAAGAACATTTCGATGCAGAAAGGAAACATATTCAAAAAGTATTTTCGAATGAAACTGAAGAACTAAAAAGCAGACTTCAACTTTTAAAAGACAGGAAAAATGAGATCACCGGGAGCTATACAAAAATATTGGCTTTTTGCCAGGGAATGGAGCGCAAAATGAACATGTACTACAAAGAAGCCATTTTCAATTATCGCGATACCAATCTCACTTTTCGCAATAATCATAAACAACCCCAAGCCTGGGCTGAACTTGTGCCCGATTTAAAAGGGTATTTTGTTGAAAACAAAAATCTTACAGAATAACATTTTGTTGTTCTCGTTGTAAATTTCCACGGCTTTTAAGCCGGGGATTACAAACAAAGTAAAATAGGATGTGTCTACAAAAGACATTTGAAAACAAGGTGTACCGTGCGACGCAAAATCTAAAACTTACAATAATGAAACGAATTCAAATAATATTCTCAACAATTGCATTTCTCGCTTTGCTTATTTCTTGCAAAACAGAAACGCCACAAACCACAGCCATTTGTGTACTAATCGACGTTACCGACGAACGTTTTAAAGATGATAACTTCTCGGTTGAAAATCTGCCGAAGATTTTAAAGCTAATGAAACTGGACAAAGAAGTCGGTGGTTTTTCAGGCGGCGAAGTAAAGCTCTCTTTAATCAATGAAGTTTCCGATTCGAAATCGCATACAGTAAAAATAGAAACCGGAAAAACAGGTATGATGGGAGAAAATCCTTTAAACCGCTTAGATGAAGTGAAACACTTTTACACAAATCTGGAAGACGCAATGGGCAAGGTTTTAGAAAAAGCTGACTGGGGAACCAATGCTTCAAAAATCTATCAAAAGGTTTCGCGCGAGTGCATTAAAATGAGCCGGATGAATGCCGACCGAAAATACATAATTATTTATTCCGACATGCTTGAAAATAGCTCTCAGTTTAGTTTTTACGGTAAAAACTGGAAAAGCCAGATTGAAAAAATGATGGCTGAACCCGAAGCTACAATCGAGAAATTATCGACAAAAGGCCCGGCACTCCCTGATTTAAGTGAATTTGAAATTCACATTATTGCCACACGTACTTCAGGAAACGATGAAAAGATAAACCTTTCGGAACAATTTTGGACTAGCCTGTTAGAGTTCCAGGGAGCTTCGGTAACGTTTAGTTCTAGTTTGGAAATTTAGGGAAAGAAGAAAGGGTAGCTCAGCAGCCACCCTTGTATAGATGTAATATCTAAAGATAAAAAATAAGGGTACACAATTATAGTTAATGATTTGGGGTAAGCCATTGACTAGAAGCCGTTTTTATTAACAACACATGGTGTATATGTTAACTACAACTCACAAAAAAGGCGAACAAAACTTCCTCAAAATCTATTTTTAGCCATATTTTTGACTTTGTTAATAACTCCTTTATTTAACTATATATCAGACAAATAAAGCAAGGCACTCACAATTACATAATTCAAGTTCATTTTTGCATTATCTATTTGAATATCAAAATCTTTTGTATACTTTTGCAGCCAATTAATTTTAATCTGTTTCTATCTAACGCGTTGTTGCAGATTAAACATTGTATAACAATAAAGTTCTTTAAAAATGTATTTAACAGGAGAGAAAAAAACAGAGTTGTTTGCCAAACATGGTAAAGCAGCTACAGACACAGGAAGTGCAGAAGGTCAAATTGCATTGTTCACATTCAGAATTAATCACTTAACTGAACACCTGAAAGACAACAGAAAAGACCACAGCACACGCCGGTCGTTAATTAAATTGGTAGGTAAGCGTAGAAGCTTGTTAGACTACCTTATCAAAAAAGATATCACACGCTATCGTGCGATTATCAAAGAGTTGAACTTACGTAAGTAAAAACTATATTGAAAGGCAATGCATTGGTATTGCCTTTCTTTTTTGTAAATTGCAAAGCCTCACCACCCATTGTAATTATTTAAAATTTATTTGATTTATTAAATTATGGTAAACGCAACAATTAAGACAATTGAACTTGCCGACGGCAGGTCTATTACCATTGAAACCGGAAAATTGGCAAAACAAGCCGACGGATCGGTTGTAGTACGCATGGGAGACACCATGTTATTAGCTACTGTGGTTTCGGCACAAGATGCCAGAGAAGATGTGGATTTTATGCCATTATCTGTTGATTACCGCGAGAAATTCTCGGCAACAGGTCGTTTCCCAGGAGGTTTTTTGAAAAGAGAAGCTCGTCCGAGTGATGACGAAGTTTTGGTAGCCCGTTTAGTAGACCGCGCACTACGTCCACTTTTCCCGGCAGACTTCCACGCTGAAACTGCAATGATGATTTCATTGATTTCGGCAAACACAGAAGACATGCCTGATGCATTGGCTGGTTTAGCAGCTTCGGCAGCTATCGCTGTTTCAGATGTTCCTTTTGAAACACCAATTTCGGAATGTAGAGTTGCTCGTCTTAACGGCGAATTTGTGATTAATCCTACTCGCTCGCAAATGGCAGAAGCCGACATGGAAATAATGGTTGGTGCTTCGTACGACAACATTATGATGGTTGAAGGCGAAATGGATGAAGTTTCGGAAGAAGTGATGTTAGAGGCTATTAAAATAGCTCACGAAGAAATTAAAAAACATTGTAAAGTTCAGGAAGAACTTGCAGCTGAGTTAGGAGTTGTTAAACGTGAATATTGTCACGAGACAAACGATGAAGCACTTCGCGAAAAAGTAAAAGCCGAAACTTACGCACCTTGTTTAGAAGTTGCCAAACAACAACTCACGAACAAAAGCAAACGTATTGAGTCTTTCAATTTAATTCGTGATGAGTTTATTGAAAAATACAAAGAAGCAAACGCTGAGAACGAAGAGATTGACATGAATTTGCATGTTGGCCTTATCAAAAAATATTACCACGACGTTGAAAAAGATGCCATGCGCCGCATGGTTCTTGACGATGGAATTCGTTTAGACGGAAGAGCAACCGACGAAATTCGCCCTATTTGGGGAGAAACCAGCTATTTACCTGGATCTCACGGTTCTGCTATTTTTACTCGTGGCGAAACTCAATCGTTAACTTCGGTTACATTGGGTACAAAAATGGACATTAAAAAAATTGATAATGCAACCTATCAGGGAACTGAAAAATTCTTGTTGCACTACAATTTCCCTCCATTTTGTGTAGGAGATTCAAGAACACCTCGTGGAACTAGTCGTCGTGAAATTGGTCACGGTAATCTTGCTTTCCGTGGTTTGAAAAAAATGCTTCCGGATGATTTCCCATACGTACTACGTATTGTTTCTGATATTTTAGAATCAAACGGTTCATCGTCGATGGCAACTGTTTGTGCGGGAACAATGGGAATGATGGACGCAGGTATTAAAATTAAAAAACCAGTGTCGGGTATCGCAATGGGATTAATTACCGACGAAGGGGCAAAGAAATTTGCTGTACTTTCTGACATTTTGGGTGATGAAGACCACTTGGGCGACATGGACTTTAAAGTAACCGGAACAGTTGACGGAATTACCGCAACTCAAATGGATATTAAAGTTGACGGACTTCCTTACGAAGTTTTGGCACAAGCGCTTCAACAAGCAAAAGAGGGTCGTTTACACATTTTAGGTGAAATGTTAAAAGTAATTCCTGAGCCACGCGCAGATTACAAACCAAATGTTCCACGTATTGAAACAGTTATGATTCCGAAGGACATGATTGGTGCAATTATCGGACCTGGCGGAAAAGTAATTCAAGCTATTCAGGAAGAAACTCAAACAGTTATTGTAATTGAAGAAGTTGACGACCAAGGTAAAGTAGAAATTTCGGGACAAGGACTTGAGCCAATTGAAGCTGCAAAAGCTAAAATTAAGGCAATTACTGCACTTCCTGAGGTTGGCGAAATTTACCAAGGTAAAGTAAAATCGGTAGTATCGTTTGGTGCATTTATCGAAATTATTCCTGGAAAAGAAGGTTTACTTCACATCTCTGAAATGGATTGGAACCGTGTTGAAGCGGCAGAAGATTTCACAAAAGAAGGTGAAACACTTGAAGTTAAATTAATCGGTGTTGATGAAAAAACCGGCAAATTGAAACTTTCGCGTAAAGTGCTTCTTCCAAAACCAGAAGGTTATGTTGAGCGTCCGCCAAGAGAAAGCCGTCCACCAAGAAGAGATTTCAGAGGTGGTGACGACAGAAGAGGTGGTGATCGCAGAGGCGGAGACCGTCGTCGTGATGATCGTAGAGGTGGAGATCGTCCAGATTTCAGACCACGTCGCACTAACAACGATAACGACTAAAAACTAAATTAGATTTAATCTAGATATTAAAACGCTCTGTCATTTGGCAGGGCGTTTTTTGTGTACCTGCTTATCTCCCGACTCTAAGTTCGGGTGATAAGTATTTCCAAGATATCTCCATTTTTATTCATCACCCGGGCTCAAGCCGGGAGATGAATGGACTATGACTATTCCACAGCAACTTTTCCATTCCTTTTTCTAACTTCACCATAAAATTTTATTGAATGAATTCAGTCTCAGAAGAATTAAAAGCTCAAGTTGATAAGAAACTAAAAGGTGTTAACGAAAAAGACATTCGTTTTTTTCGTATCGATGAATTCAAACGAAACCTCGTACGCGTTGATTCATTTTCGCACACTTGTCCTACTTGCAAAAAAGAGCTTCAAAATATTCAGGAGACAGTAGAAAGTATTGATGAAGCCATAAATAAGGTCGGAAAAAAACGTAGAGAATACGACAAACTTATCTCTCGCCTCTCGAAACACATGCAAAAAGAACATCGTTTTTACACCCCCTATTATTACACTTATTTAATTTCCTTTTTCGGAATTGTAGCAGGTACAGTACTTGGTTATTTTTTAATGCAATTAAATACAGAACTAAAGCTCGAACTCTTTTGCGTAGGATTTGCCTTAGGACTTTTGCCAACCTACGTGTGGGGTTACAGAAAAGATACAAAAGTAAGACAAGAAAAACGTTTGATGTAATACTAAATGCACTATGAAAAACACTATTTTATTATTGGTAACGGTTCTCTTTTTTGCTTGCAGCGAAAAGAAACCACAAATTGAATATCCTGTGACAAAAAAAGGAGATGTAAAAGACAGCTATTTTGGCATTGAAGTTGCCGACCCTTATCGTTGGTTGGAAGATGACCACTCGGCAGAAACCGGAGAATGGGTTAAAGCACAAAACGAAGTAACATTCAATTACCTGAATAACATTCCGTTTAGAGCTGAATTAAAAGAGAGATTATCAACACTATGGAACTACGAAAAAGTAGGGGCACCGTTTAAAGAAGGTGATTGGACCTATTTCTACAAAAACGATGGTTTACAAAATCAATATGTAGTTTACCGCTTTAAAACAGGTGAAGCCCCATCAACTGCAAAAGTTTTCCTTGACCCAAATACATTTGCTACCGATGGAACAACGTCGCTAAGTGATTTAAGTTTTTCTGATAATGGTAAAATTGCTGCTTATGCTATTTCTGAAGGTGGAAGCGACTGGCGGAAAGTTATTATCATGAGTACCAAAACCATGGAACAAATGGGCGACACTTTAGTTGACATTAAATTTAGCGGAATTTCGTGGAAAGCCAACGATGGTTTCTTTTATTCGAGTTACGACAAACCAAAAGGAAGCGAGCTTTCGGCAAAAACCGATCAGCATAAATTGTATTACCACGAGCTTGGCACCAACCAGAAAAATGATGAACTTATTTTTGGCGGAACAGCTAGCGAGAAACATCGTTACGTTGGTGGTTATACGACCGACGACAACAGATACTTGGTTATTACAGCCAGTATTTCCACATCGGGTAATAAACTTTTCGTCAAAGACTTAAAAAAGAAAAACAGCAAATTAGTTACAGTTATTGGCGATGACAGTAGCGACACACATGTAATTGAAAATGTCGGAAGTAAACTCTACTTATCGACGAACTTAAATGCGCCTAACAAAAGAGTTGTTGTGTGTTATTTTAACAATCCAACGCCTGAAAACTGGGTTGATTTTATTCCTGAAACTAAAAATGTACTAAGCTCATCAACTGGCAGTGGCTATTTCTTTGCTACTTATATGATTGATGCTGTTTCGAAAGTATTCCAATATGATTACAACGGAAAGTTGATTCGTGAAGTTGAGCTTCCGGGAGTTGGAACAGCCAGCGGGTTTGGCTCCAAAAAGAAAGATACTGAAATGTACTATTCTTTCACCAATTACACCACGCCAGGAAGTATTTACAAATACGATTTCGAAAATGGCAAGTCGGAGCTTTTCCGCAAACCTGAGATTGATTTTAATCCTGAAAATTTTGAGAGCAAACAGGTTTTCTATAGTTCGAAAGATGGCACAAAGGTTCCGATGATAATCACCCTCAAAAAGGGTGTTGAATTAAACGGACAAAACCCAACTATTTTATATGGTTACGGTGGGTTTAATATTAGCATGACACCAAGCTTTTCGGTGACCAACGCTGTTTGGCTTGAGCAAGGCGGAATTTATGCGGTGGCTAATTTGCGTGGTGGTGGCGAGTATGGCAAAAAATGGCATGACGCAGGAACCAAACTTCAAAAGCAAAATGTTTTTGATGATTTTATTGCTGCCGGCGAATATTTAATTGAAACCAACTACACATCGAGTGCGAAACTTGCCATTCGAGGTGGTTCGAATGGTGGGCTATTGGTTGGAGCGGTTATGTTACAACGCCCCGACCTAATAAAAGTGGCACTTCCGGCTGTTGGCGTTTTAGACATGTTGCGTTACCACACATTTACATCGGGAGCTGGCTGGGCATACGATTATGGAACATCAGAAGACAACAAAGCAATGTTTGATTACCTGAACGGCTATTCTCCTGTTCACAACGTAAAAGCAGATATTGAATATCCTGCTACTTTGGTAACTACTGGAGATCATGACGACCGTGTTGTTCCAGCACACAGTTTTAAGTTTGCTGCAGCCTTACAAGACAAACAAACCGGTAGCAATCCAACACTTATTCGTATTGAAACCAACGCAGGTCACGGAGCTGGTACACCGGTTAGCAAAACGATTGAGCAGTATGCCGATATTTTTGGATTTACGCTTTATAACATGGGCGTAGAAACACTTTCGGAATAAGTTATAAACAAGACAAAATTTAAATACAATAAATTGTATTTTTGAATTCCCGGTAACGACCAAAAGTTATCGGGAATTTTTATTTTCGCAGTATGCAATTTTTAGTCATTGAAGGAAATATTGGAGCAGGCAAAACAACACTTTCGCAAATGATTGCAAAAGAAAACGATGCCAAATTGGTATTGGAGCAATTTGCCGATAATCCTTTTCTACCTAAATTTTACAAAGATCAGGAGCGCTATTCATTTCCACTGGAACTTTCGTTTTTAGCCGACCGCTACAATCAAATTAAAAACGAAGTGCTGAATCTCGATTTATTTCATCCTTTAATGGTTGCCGACTACTACTTTGCCAAAACAGCCATTTTTGCTCAAAACACTTTGAAGGAGGATGAATATCACTTGTTTCGCCAAATATTCGACATTGTATTTGAATCGATACCTAAGCCCGACTTATATGTATATTTACATGCCGACACCGACCGTCTGCTAAAAAACATTGAATCGCGAGGAAGAGATTACGAACAAGATATTGACCCGACTTATCTGGAAAAAATAAGTAAAGGTTATTTTCATTTCTTTAAGCAGGTTACAAACTATCCAGTGTTAATTATTGACACAAACAACATCGATTTTGTTAAAAATCCTGAAGATTATCAGCAAATAAAAAATGCCATTTTTAATAGTGATTATAAATTAGGGATAAACCGTCTAATATTGTGATAAAAAATTGGTTAGCGGCTTTCATATAATAAAAAGCTTTCTATTTTTGTGTGCTTAATACAAAATTTAAAAATTACTTATAAATATTTGTCTGTTATGAAGAGAATCAACTTTAAACCTACTGTACTTGTTGTACTGGTTGCTGTTCTGCTGTCGAGCTGTGCAGGACTTAACAAAATGAAGAAAAATGCCGATCAAATCAATTTCAAAGTAAATCCGGAAGTGCTTGAAGCACATGCCAGCGAAGTTGATTTAGCAATCGACACAAGGTTTCCCGCCAAATACTTCGATAAAAAAGCTACTTTAACTGCTACACCTGTTTTAAAATATGACGGTGGAGAAACGAAATACCAATCGGTAACCGTTCAAGGAGAAAAAGTAGAAGACAATAATAAAGTTATTGGTACCAACGGTGGTAGTGTAAGTTACAAAGATGTTACTGCTTATGATAAAGCAATGGCTAAATCAGAACTTTATTTAAACATTACGGCTACAAAAGGTAACAAAACTGTTGATTTCGATCCAATTAAAATTGCTAGCGGTGTTCTTGCAACAAGCGAAAAAGTAATTACAATGCCTAAAGCTATTTTAGGAGTACAACGCGAAGCAAACACTACTGGCAAATACGATGCAAATATCGATGTTTTCCAAAGAGTAGTTCCTGACGAAATGATGGCTGATATTAAATACTTAATCAACCGTTCGAACATTCGTAAAGACGAAACAGGTAAAAGTGATGTAGTTGCTTTGCAAGACTACACGAAAAAAGCAAACGAAGAAGAAAGAATCAACTTAAAAGGTGTTGAGGTTTCTGCTTATGCTTCTCCTGACGGTGAAATTGATTTAAACACTAACCTTGCTGCAAAACGTAAAGAAACTTCTTCTGAATTTTTAGCTAAAAAATTAAAAGAAGCTGGCGTTGATGTTCAGTTAAAAACAAAATACACTCCTGAAGACTGGGATGGATTCAAAGAATTATTAGAGAAATCTAACATACAGGATAAAGAATTGATTTTACGTGTACTTTCTATGTACAACGACCCTGAAGTTCGTGAGCGTGAAATCAAAAACTTAAGTGCTACTTTCACCGAAGTTGCTGACGAAATACTTCCTCAGTTGCGTCGTGCAAAAATGACTACAAGTGTTGAGTTAATTGGTAAAACTGACGAAGAATTAAAAGCAGCTGCTAAAGCTGATGCTTCTTCATTAAATCCAGCAGAATTACTTTATGCTGCTACTTTGTTCGAAGATTTAAACGAGCAACTTTCAGTTTATAACTCTTTCATTAAAGTTTACCCAAATGACTGGAGAGGACCAAACAACGCAGGTTTCGTTTTAACTAAGCTTTGGAAATATGCCGATGCAAAACCAATGTTCGTAAAAGCTGAAAAATTAAAAACTAACGAGCCTATCGTTAAAAACAATGTTGGTACAGTTACTTTAACTGAAGGTGATGTTGCTAATGCTGAAACACTTTTCGGAGCTGCTGCAGGTGCTGGCGAAGAGGTTAACTACAACATGGGTATTGTAAGTATTAAAAAAGCAGAATATGCAAAAGCTGTTAAATACTTCAGTAAATACAAAGACGTTAACTCAGGTTTAGCTAAATTATTGGCTGGCGACAACAACGGTGCTGTTAAAGATTTAGATGCTTGCACACTAGAAGGTTGTTACATGACTGAATATTTCAAAGCTGTTGTAGGTGCTCGTACCGCAAAAGAAACGATGTTGTTCGACAGCCTTAAAGCTGCTTGCGATATGAATGCAAAATTGAAAGCAGTTGCTAAAACGGATATGGAATTTGCAAAATATTTCGACAATGCTAAATTCAAAGCTATTGTTGACTAATTAAGTTGTGATAAACTTATTTAAGAAAGGGTGTCCGTTTGGATGCCCTTTTTTATTGCCCAAAAAACTTTCTGATTATGACAAAATATCTTTTTTTATAGATCGGAAAACTATACTTTTCATTTTCTGTTTATAAAAGAAATTCAATTAAATAATTATGGAGCACATTAATAAATACGTAGAGGAAAACAAGGATCGTTTTCTGGAGGAATTATTCGGATTAATTCGCATACCATCAATAAGTTCAATTGCGAGTCATAAACCCGATATGTACAAGGCGGCAGAGTATTGGAAAGAAACATTACTTGCTGCAGGTGCTGATAAAACGGATATTTACGAGACCGAAGGAAACCCGGTTACCTACGGCGAAAAAATTATTGACCCTAGTTTACCTACTGTTTTAGTTTATTCGCACATGGATGTTATGCCAGTTGATCCAATTGAACTTTGGGATTCGCCACCATTTGAGCCGGAAATTCGCGATGGTAAGATTTGGGCACGTGGTGCCGACGATGATAAAGGACAAGGTATGATGCATGCCAAAGCTTTTGAGTTGATGGTAAAAACCAACACGCTTCCTTGCAACGTAAAGTTTATGATTGAAGGAGAAGAAGAAGTCGGTTCGCCAAACCTTGGGGAATGGTGTAAGAATAACAAAGAAATGCTAAAAGCCGATATTATTTTGGTTTCCGACACTTCGATGATAGATGCACAAACACCATCGATTACTACAGGATTACGAGGATTGGCTTATTGGGAAGTAAAAGTTACAGGCCCGAACCGCGATCTTCATTCAGGGTTGTTTGGTGGTGCCGTTGCTAACCCAATTAATGTGCTATCATCAATGATTACAAAAATGGTTGATGACAATGGCAAAATTACTATTCCCGGGTTTTACGACGATGTAGAAGAAGTTTCAGCCGAAGAACGTGAGTTATTAGCCGGAGCACCTTTTAGCGAAGAAGTATATAAAAAGGCAATTGACGTGGAAAAGTTAAGTGGTGAAAAAGGTTATACTCCAATGGAGCACACCGGAATTCGTCCAACTTTTGACATTTGTGGAATTTGGGGTGGTTACACTGGCGAAGGTGCAAAAACAGTGCTGCCGTCAAAAGCATTTGCTAAAATTTCTTGTCGCCTGGTTCCAAATCAAGACCATCATAAAATTGCTGATTTATTCAAAGAGCATTTCGAAAGTATTGCTCCAAAATCAGTTAAAGTTGAGGTAACATCTTTACACGGAGGACAAGGTTATGTCTGTCCAATCACCATACCTGCATATAAAGCTGCTGAAAAAGCGTACGCCGACACTTATGGTATACGCCCTGTTCCGGTTCGTTCAGGAGGCAGTATTCCTATTATTTCAACTTTCGAAGAAGTACTAGGTATAAAATCCGTATTAATGGGATTCGGTCTTGAAGCAGATGCCATTCACTCGCCCAATGAGAATTATCCGCTTGAACAATTTTACAATGGTATTAAAACCATTCCTTTGTTTTACAAGTATTTTGCCGAAATGAGCAAATAAAGATTCTAATATAGATTTTATACGAAACCGTTCTTTACAGGACGGTTTCTTTTTTTAAAACCTAATTTCAGCCTGTACTATTTAACCCCTCTAGTTTTTAAGTTTATCTTTGGTGCTAATCTCTTATTTGACCAATATGCAAAACCAATATAAAATAACGATTATTATTCCTGTGTTTAACGAGGTTGATAATCTGGACAGAATAGAGTCTACATTTAATCAATTCTTCTCGAGTGCCATAAAAAAAAGCAAAGTGCTTTTTGTTGATGATGGCTCTACAGATGGTAGTTTTGACAAGATAGTTTCGATTTGCCAGAAAAGTGAAAGTTTTGAATACATCAAGTTTAAACAAAATCAAGGTCTAAGTACTGCAATTAAGGCAGGATTTAACACTTGCAATACTGAACTTGTGGGCTACATCGATGCCGATCTTCAAACAAATCCTGAAGACTTTAATCTTTTGCTTGAACCTATAGATAAGTTTGATGCAGTAGTAGGTTTTCGTGCCAAACGAAAAGATACTTTAAATAAAAAAATTCAGTCGATTATTGGTAATTCAATACGCAGATCGCTTATTAACGACGGCATTAAAGACACCGGCTGCCCATTAAAAGTTATTAAAACAAAAACGGCTAAATCACTCCCATTTTTTAAGGGAATGCATCGTTTTATTCCTGCACTAATTCAACTACAACGAGGTAAAGTTCTTCAAGTTCCTGTTCAACATGCCGAGCGTATAGCCGGGAAATCGAAGTTTAACATTGGCAATCGCTCAATAGGCCTTTTAATCGATGTATTTGCTTACCGCTGGATGCGAAAACGAAATATAAGTTACGAGCTCGAACAGCAAAACCTTATTAGCTAGTATGAGAATTATAAAAATCATTGAGAATTACCCAAAAACAACTATTGTATGTTTGGCTTTTGCATTAATGCTTCCAAGCCTTGGTAACCTTTTGGTTAGCATTATGGAAGCACGTAATTTTATTACCGCCCGCGAAATGTTGAACGAAGGTAATTGGCTGCTTACTACTTTAAATGGTTCTCCTCGCTACGAAAAGCCACCCTTGCCAACCTTTATAACAGCTGTATTTGGAAGTGTGTTTGGAATCCAAAATATCTTTTGGTTACGTTTCCCCGCTGTAATAATGGTAAGCCTTATTGGTGTCTATACTTACCTTGTCTCATTAAAGTTTATAAATAAACAACATAGTTTAATTAATGGGCTTATTGCTGTTACATCGTTTTATGTATTGGCTATTTGTATCGAAGCTCCATGGGATATTTACACACATGCTTTTATGCTAATTGCCATTTTTCACTTGCTTTCCGCATATGAATTTAAGCAAACGAAGAACTTACTATTTGCCACTTTATTTATTGCGTTTTCGGTATTAAGTAAAGGGCCAATATCTTTATATGCACTGCTTCTCCCCTTTCTTTTAGCTTATGCAATTGTATTTGGCCTGAGGAATAAATTCGTACTTAAAACAACAATACCATTACTTATTGGAATTTTACTCGGTGGAATTTGGTTCATGTATGTACGAATGGTCGATCCTGAAGTATTTATAAAAATTGCCACAAAAGAAACCTCAAATTGGTCGAGCTACGAGGTTAAACCTTTCTATTATTACTGGAGCTTTTTTATTCAAAGTGGTCTGTGGACAATTCCAGCATTTGTCAGCCTATTATTTCCATATTTAAGAAATAGGGTGATAAACAAAAATGCATACAAACTCAGCTTTTTGTGGACAATTTTTGCCGTGATTCTCTTATCGGTAATTCCCGAAAAAAAATCGCGCTACCTAATGCCTGTATTAATTCCTTTGGCATTTAATACCGGATTTTATATTGAATATCTTATTCGACAATTTAAGGAGCTGAAACATAAAGCTGAAACGATTCCGGGTTACCTTAATTTTAGCATTATTGGTTTAGGAGGAGTAATTGGCCCTGCTGCGGGATATTTTCTTTATCACGAAAACATAAAATCGTATTTAGGATTATATGTATTTGCATCACTGTTGCTATTAATAATTGGCTCTGCTATACTTGTAAATCTTGTTAGAAAAAACATGCTTCATGTATTCTACACGTCCATTCTACTTTTTGCAAGTTTAATGTTTTCAATTGCACCAATTATGGTTCAGTTTCAGAACAATAATGAAGTATGGGCTCCTATATCTAACTTAAAAGATGAATCCAAAGAGCAGAATATTAATGTCTATCTTTTAGATGAAATATCGCCTGAAATGTTGTGGGATTATGGCACAACAATACCTCTAATTGATAAAACCGGTGGCAAGTACAACTTTCCATCAGAAAATAAATTTGGGTTACTTGTTAATGACAAAGAAAATATTGAGAAATCGGGTATTGACAAATTTTACACTTTGGAAGAAAAAGAAACTTTTAATAGAAATACCGCAACACAAGGTTCAAGAAGACACAAAGTCCGCAACATTAATTATTACTATATTCTCACAAAAAAGAATGCAAAAGATTAACTTCGCAAAAACCAATATTTCGTTATGAGAAAGCTTTCTGTTTTAATTTTACTTGCACTTTTTCTTTTCGCCTGTTCAACAAAAAAGCAACAACCCAATTTTGTATTTATTTTGGTTGATGATTTGGGTTGGGCCGATGTAAAATGCAACTATCCCGAAAGTTTTTACGAGACTCCGAACATTGATAAACTTGCAGAAAGCGGAGTACGTTTTACCAATGCCTATGCGGCGAATCCGGTTTGTAGTCCAACCCGTGCGGCACTTATGACTGGAAAACATCCGAACCGTGTTGACATTACGGACTGGATACCAGGTTCAGACCCCAAAAAACGCCCATTGCTCGGGCCTCAAGATGGAGAAGAGCTGGCCTTAGAGGAAATTACATTAGCAGAAAAACTAAAAGAGAAGGGATATAAAACCTGCTTTGTGGGTAAATGGCATTTGGGTGACGAAGGTTATTTCCCCGAAGACCAAGGATTTGATATTAACATTGGCGGACATCATCGAGGTAGTCCTCCGGGAGGCTATTATTCGCCGTATAAAAACCCAAAACTTAGCAATGGCCCTGAAGGCGAATACCTTACCGACAGATTAACCGACGAAAGCATAAAGTTTCTTACTGAGAATAAAAATGAACCGTTTTTACTTTACCTGGCATTTTATACGGTACATACGCCCATTCAAGCAGCCAATAAACACATCAATAAATTCGAAGCAAAACGTACTGCGTTAAATATAGAAGAAGTGCCGCACAAAAAAGAAGGCGAAGGCTGGACAAAAATGGCACAAGAAAATGCTGCATTTGCTTCGATGGTTGCTGCAATGGACGAAAATGTAGGCCGGGTTTTAGCAGCCTTAAAAGAACAAGGTTTGGATGAAAATACATGGATAATTTTCACTAGCGACAATGGTGGACTTTCAACACTAACACGAAAAAATGCGCCAACAAATAACGGTCCGCTGCGTGCTGGAAAAGGTTGGTGTTACGAAGGAGGAATTCGAGTACCTTTAATAGTTGCCGGGCCAGATGTGATTAATCCGGGAAGAACTGAAGAAACGATGGCCACAAGTATGGACTATTTTACTACCCTATTAAACCTGGCTGGAGTTGAACACCAAAGTAACGATGGAGAAAACCTAATGCCAATTTTAACTGAAAACAAAACAATAAACAGAGATGAGCTATTTTGGCATTACCCGCACTACCACGGTAGTGCT
>JAUVDE010000289.1 GCA_030595485.1 Draconibacterium sp. | reverse complement strand
GGGTTAAAATCGGAGGCCAAAGCCACTGGCAAACCGGCTTCAATCATTTCGCGTACCGGCGAAAGTTTCATATTTAAAAAGAATGCTGCTCCCGGCAAAATTGTTGGCATAGTTTCCGAATCCTTTAAAGCTGATATTTCCTCTTTTCCTACAAATTCCAAATGGTCAACTGAAAGTGCATTGTATTTTACACCTGCCTGAATTCCACCGCTAAATCCCAATTCGTTCGCATGAATTTTTGGACGTAAGCCGTATTTCATGCCAGCCATTAAAATCCGTTCGGTATCTTCAACCGAGAAAAATCCATGATCGCAGAATACATCAATATAATCGGCCAATTCTTCGGCGGCTACTTGTGGAATCATTTCATTAATTACAATATCAGCATATTTCGAAGGTTCATTTTTGTATTCTAGAGGAATAGCATGTGCTCCCAGAAAGGTTGCTTTAACACAAATTGGAGAAGTCTCTTTAATCCAACGAATTACACGCAGCATTTTTAACTCATCCTCAGTATTTAAACCGTAACCACTTTTTATTTCCACAGCTCCCGTTCCCATTTTTATAATTTCCTTCACACGTTCCATGCTGCTATTAAATAGCTCCTCTGCCGAAGTTTCGTGTAGTCGTTTTGCTGAATTTAAAATACCGCCACCACGACGTGCAATCTCTTCGTAGGATAATCCTTTTATCCGATCGACAAACTCAGTTTCGCGGGGTGCTGGATAAACCAAATGTGTATGCGAATCGCAAAAACTGGGGTATACCAAACGATTGCTACAATCAATTTCAGTCAATAAATCATCGTCACGATAAACATCTTTTAGCTTCTCCATTGGTCCAAATTCCTCAATAATTTCGTCGCGAATAATTACAAAGGCATTTTTTATGGTATTCACCTTGCTCATTTCTTTGCCCGCCCGAAAAGCAAGCGGCAAATCGTCAACCTGAACAAGCTCTTTTATATTTTCTAATAGTAGTTTCATATGTGCTAGTTTTGTAAATAAAAGGTACAAATTTGAAATGAGAAATCAAGTCTTACTTAAACGAATTTACAATCAGGATTTTCAGGTTGTATATATTTTGATGCCAAACACGAATACTCGATGCTAAATTCTTGGTTCTTGATACTAGAATTAAATCAAGTGTCCTATTGCAGCTAAGTCATTCCGAACTTCCTGCCCGACATCGGTCAGACGGGGTTTTCGGAAGCTGTTATTTGAAGCTGAGATACTGAAATAAATCCAGCATGACGTACTGTGGTGGCAGAATTGACTTGATACCAAATACTAGTCTCTGTACTTCTTCCAACTTCCGACTTCGGTCTTCCAGCTTCTTTTACTATTTTCGGGCATAAAAATTCTGAACCATGCTGAAGAAAGTACCGCATACTTATGTAATTATTTTTGGATTAATTGTTTTCTGTGCTGTTTTAACCTGGTTTATTCCAGGAGGAGAGTTTGAGCGTGAAACACTTGTGGTTAATGGCGTTGAACGCAGTGTAATTAAAGCCGACTCTTTCCATTATGCGGAAAGCAAAATACAAACCTGGCAAATTTTTTCTTCCTTTTTTGATGGCTTTTTAAGCACCTCCAATATTATTGCCTTAATTGTTTTTATTGGCGGGGCTTTTTGGATACTGAACGATAGTAAATCAATTGATATTGGCATAATTTCTTTTCTAAAGTTTTCTAAAAAATGGGAACGCTCAAAACTACTTCGAAAGATAGGAGTAAACAATCTAATCCTTATTGGTATAATGCTAATATTCAGTTTGTTTGGGGCTATATTTGGTATGAGCGAAGAAACCATTGCCTTTACCATTATTTTTGTTCCTCTGGCAATTTCAATGGGCTATGATTCAATTGTTGGAGTGGCACTTTGTTTTGTGGCTGCTGCACTGGGTTTTGCAGGTGCCTTTTTAAATCCTTTTACGGTTGGAGTAGCTCAGGGATTATCTAATATTCCCTTATTTTCTGGTTTAGAATACCGTATATTCATGTGGGTTATTATTAATTTGGTTGGTTTCTCTTACATTTTGCGTTACGCCTCAAAAATCAAAAAAAATCCACAAAAATCGCAGGTATTTGAAAATGACAATTATTGGCGTTCGCGAAATAAGGCTTCAACAATGAACATTCAAAAAATTAATTCGAAAGCAGCCTGGTTGGCATTAACAATCCTTTCACTTGCACTCATTCTTTTTTCAATTTTCTTTCCCAAAAGTCATATTCTTATCGGTAACAGTGCACTCCATATTCCGGCTGTTCCTATTGCCACTGGTTTATTCCTTTTACTTGGAATATTTACTCTCCGACGTTCGGTTCAATATTTTATTCTGATTTTGCTCACTTTTACAATTGTTTTTCTGGTTATTGGTGTTATGGGACACGGCTGGTACATCAAAGAAATAGCTACTATTTTTCTGGCAATGGGAATCTTTTCCGGAATTGCAGCCAATAAATCACCAAATGCCATTACCAAACTTTTCCTGGAGGGTGCCAAAGATATACTCCCTGCTGCATTAATAGTTGGACTGGCACGTGGAATTGTTGTTATACTTGAAGATGGAAAAATAATTGACACCATTCTTTTTTATGTTTCCGATTCCATGAAAGATTTCGGGGAAGTGGGAACAGTAGGAATCATGTATATCATTCAAACCCTGCTAAATGTTTTTATTCCATCCGGCTCGGGACAAGCTGCATTAACCATCCCAATTATGTCGCAAATATCGGATTTAATTGGTATTTCAAGACAAACAACTGTAGTTGTATTCCAGTTGGGCGATGGATTTACAAACATGATTACACCAACATCGGGCGTATTAATTGGCGTTTTGGGTATTGCCCGAATCCCTTACGAAAAGTGGTTTAAATGGGTGGCTCCGTTTATTGTAATTCTAACTGTTCTTGGATTTTTGTTGTTGCTACCAACGGTTTTAATGGAGTTGAATGGGTTTTGAGGAAGAGAGAAGAAAGAAGTTAGAAGCGAAAAGAATTTGTAGATAATTTTGGTTTTACAGGGAAGCTACTAAGCGCTGTTGAGCCGAGCGGCAGGGATTGTAGAGGCAGCTGTTGCCGGCTGCGACACAGTTTTGTTGATAGGCGGAGGCGACAAAGGAGCCCACGTACTAACTACAAAAGTGCAAGCAGACAAAATTAGGTATAGCGAAAAGCCCGGCTGCCGCCCTAAAAAAGAAAATTAACTCATTAGCTGTCATTTCAAACAGGGTGAGAAATCTCTCTCATTATGGCTACTGATTTCTCAGTCATTCTTCCTTCGAAATGACAAGAATTTTAGGTACAAAAAAGCCTGACTGTATAACAATCAGGCTCTTGAATTTCTTATGTTGACCAGTTTATTCGACAATAGAAATTGCTTCAACCGGGCAAACTTCTACGCATGAACCACAGTCGGTGCAAAGTTCTGCATCGATGGTGTAGATATCACCTTCTGCAATCGCATCAACCGGGCACTCGTCGATACAAGTTCCGCATGCTATACATTCGTCTGAAATTGTGTATGCCATAACAATGATTTTTTTTAGTTTAACATTAACGTTTCAGCAAAAGTACAAGTTTTGATAAAAAATCAAAATTCATATTTCATTAAATTCTGATGATTTACAAACACTTAGCATAATCCCCTAATAATCTTGAGCTTACAAGTAAATCAACTATTAATATTTAGTTAATCTACTTTTTGTTAATTTTGCTGATCAATTTAAAAGAGAATAATGAATTTAGACTGGTTATTGCAATTCAATCCGATAGTACTGGCACTGTGCGCTGCTCTTTTTACATGGGCATTAACAGCTGCAGGAGCTGCAATGGTATTTTTCTTCAAAAAGATTAATCAAAAAGTACTGAATTCGATGCTGGGTTTTGCAGCTGGGGTAATGATTGCAGCTAGTTTTTGGTCGTTATTAAAACCTGCGATAGAAATGACCGAAGCACGTGGAGATATCCCATGGGTTCCGGCAGTTGTTGGATTTTTAGCCGGAGGAGCTTTTTTACTGATAATCGATAACATTTTACCTCACTTACATTTAGGATTAAAAATTGAAAAAGCGGAGGGAATAAAAACTACATGGAAACGAAGTGTTTTGCTTGTACTTGCTATTACGCTTCATAATATTCCAGAAGGTTTAGCTGTTGGTGTTGCTTTTGGTGCATTGGCAAGTAATCCGGAAGCAGGTGCACTTGCCGGAGCCGTTGCGCTTGCACTGGGAATTGGCTTACAAAATTTCCCCGAAGGTGCTGCCGTTTCAATTCCGCTTCGCCGCGAAGGTTTTTCAAGATTGAAGGCCTTTAATTATGGACAGATGTCGGGAGCAGTTGAACCGATTGCAGCAGTCATTGGTGCATATCTGGTTTTAACAATGACTCCAATTCTACCATATGCTTTGTCGTTTGCAGCTGGAGCAATGATTTTTGTTGTAGTTGAAGAACTAATTCCGGAATCGCAAACAGGAGATGAAACCGATTATTCTACTGTTGGAGCTATGTTGGGATTTGCAACAATGATGCTTTTGGATGTTGCTTTGGGATAATCTGTCTATTTTCCTTGTCTTAATAGTTTTATCTGCTCGCTCAAATCGACCTTATTATAGTAATTTTCGTGTGCAAAATTCAAATACTTTAGGATTTTAAAAGCATTAAATTTTTGAAAAAAGCGCGTTTGAAAACTTGACGGTGTCGAACAATTTCGGTTTAAATCATCCAATTCGGCCCAAAAATTATCATGCTGAATAAATTCGGCAATTGACTTCGGAAGTCCGCTTAAACAGGATAAGAATGTGGTCTCCTCCATCTTATAAAATGAATCTTTAACA